>JBEAMT010000001.1:0-7258 GCA_041165825.1 Actinomycetota bacterium
GGTGATTTACTGCAACGGGCTGATGCGGCGATGTATGAAGCAAAGCGCAGTGGTGTGGCTATTGTGGAGGCAGCGGTTTATCAGCCTTAATTTCCTTCAGTCTTTCGAGTGATTCCAGGCGTTCAGCTGCGTGATCGACGATGCGCTCAACGTAACCCTTTGAATATCCATCTAAGTAAAGCCATGGTTCGTGAATTTCTGCCGCAGATAAATGGGCTAACTCAGGAACATATTTGCGAATGTAATCACCGTTTTCGTCGAAGCGTCGTCCTTGTTCGATCGGATTAAAGACGCGGTAGTAAGGAGATGCATCGGTGCCGGTACCGGCGGTCCACTGCCAACCATGCGCATTCGATGCCGGATCGAAATCAACTAAATGCTCGGCAAAGAATCGCTCGCCAAGTTGCCATTCGAGATGCAGATCTTTAACTAAGAAAGATGCCACAACCATTCGTGTGCGATTGTGCATCCAGCCTTCATGAACCAATTGGCGCATCGCCGCATCAACAAATGGGTATCCCGTCTTACCTTCACACCAAGCCTGAAATTGTTTACCTGGTTTGTCATAACGCATCGCTTTAAATTGTGGCGCATAGTAATCAGTGTCTGTGTGAGGGTTATTAAAGAGAACATCGGCATAGAACTCACGCCAAGCGATCTCTTTACGGAAAGTATCGTGCGCTTTGGAATCACCTAAGTTTTGAAGCAAAGTGCGCGGATGGATTTCGCCAAACTTCAAGTAAGTACTCATCTTGGATGTGCCGTCGATTCCTGCAAAGTTACGATTTTCGTCATAACTATCGAGGCCTTTTTTAACAAACTCTTTAAAGCGCGCAAGTGCCGCTGCTTCGCCAGCTTTAATTACTTCAACACCTAGTGGCATTGGAAAATCAGGGAAGGCGCGATATTTCGCGGGCGGTGTTGGCGACTTAATCTCTTTAGGGGTCTTGGCGGGTGCGCGCCAACCATGAACACACCAAGCGCGATAGAAAGGTGTGTAAACGCGATACGGCGTTCCGTCACTTGGCTTAACAACGCGACCGGGTGCAACTGCGTAGGGACTGCCGGTGCGAATTAAATTAATGCCGGCTTTTTCAACACGTAAATCACGTTCTGCGCCATAGCGTTCGTATTCAGTTGAAATATGAACTTCGGTTACATCGTAAAGCTCGATAAGTTCCTTTAATACTTCAACTTGATCGCCTTCGATTATGTGCAATTTATTCCCAAGAGATTCATCGAGTGCGCGGAGAGACTGCCCCATATAAGCGAGGAGTTTTTCACCAGCTTCGGAGATCTGAGTTTTATCAAGGATGAACACAGGAACGATCTCGTCGCTATTTTCGATCGCCGCAACTAACGCAGGATGATCAGAGATACGCAGATCGCGCCGAAACCAAACTATGTTCCGGCGAATTGTCATTTCGCTAATTTACTAGTTAGCCGTGCAACATGCCGACTGAGTCATCCCAGCCGTCAACGTCTTCAGGCTTACGTGGGCCCTTGCCAACGTAACGTGCAGAAGGACGGATCAAACGACCTGTGCGCTTCTGCTCAAGGATGTGTGCCGACCAACCCGCGGTGCGAGCTGCGGTAAACATTGAAGTAAATAGCGGCGCTGGAACTTCTGCGAAGTCCAAGATGATCGCTGCCCAGAATTCAACGTTTGTCTCCAAAACGCGATCTGGTTGACGTTCGCGAAGTTCTTGTAGCGCAGCCTTTTCAAGTGCTTCCGCAACTTCGTAACGAGGTGCGTTAAGTTCTTTAGCGGTACGACGAAGTGTGCGAGCGCGTGGATCTTCGGCGCGGTAAACGCGGTGTCCGAATCCCATCAAACGCTCTTTGCGATCAAGCAAGCCCTTTACATAAGCAGTTGCATCGCCTGACTTTTCTACTTCTTCGATCATGTGCAATACACGTGAAGGAGCTCCACCGTGAAGTGGTCCAGACATCGCGCCAATTGCACCAGAGATAGCTGCGCAAACATCGGCACCAGTTGATGCGATTACGCGACCAGTAAATGTTGATGCGTTCATTCCGTGTTCTGCTGCAGATACAAAGTAAGCATCGATTGCGCGAACGTGAAGTGGGTCTGGTTCTCCGCGCCAACGGATCATCATGCGCTCTACAACTGTGTGCGCTTTATCAACTTCTGATTGTGGAACCATTGGCTGCCAGGTGCCGCGTGCAGCCTGTGCCAAGTATGAAAGAACCATTACAGATGTACGAGCTAAATTGCTGCGCGCTTCTTCATCTGAAATATCAAGTAGTGGTTTGAAACCCCAAGCTGGCGCCAACATTGCAATCGCAGATTGAATATCTACGCGCACATCACCTGAGTGAACAGGTAGTGGGAATGGCTCAGCATTTGGAAGACCTGGATTGAAGAGATCGTCTACAAGTAGACCCCAAACGTTTCCGAAGGTAACGCGACCAACCAGGTCATCGATATCAACGCCGCGATAACGCAGTGCGCTGCCTTCTTTATCTGGTTCTGCAATTTGTGATTCGAAGGCGATAACGCCTTCCAGGCCGGGTTTGAAATCATCTGACATGCTCCAATTCTGCACCTTCCGAGGGGGTGCTGACGACCATGGCTTCTAGAAGATGACGCGGAAGTGAAAGTGAGGTTCGATACATCTATGAGCGAACTCGACCGTGAAGCGATCCGTGCCATGCGCCGTTCTTACGGCGAGGTGGGACTCGAATCTTTACCAGCCGATCCATTCGCAGCTTTCAATACTTGGCTGCAGGAGGCTGCGGCAAATGCAGTCATCGTCGAAGCCAATGCCATGGTGCTCTCTACTCTCGATGGTTCAGAACATATTTCAACTCGTACAGTTTTATTGAAAGATATCTCGCATGGTGGCTTCACTTTTTTTACCAATTACTCATCACGTAAAGCGCAAGCGATTGAGGTCAATCCGCAAGTCACGCTTTTATTTCCTTGGTATGCGATGGAGCGCCAAGTTTCGATCAGTGGTTTTGCAGAAAAGATTTCCGAAAGTGAATCCGCCGAATACTTTGCAACGCGACCTTGGTCTAGTCAGATCGGGGCCTGGGCAAGTGCGCAATCTGCGCCGCTTGCATCGCGCGAAGAACTTGAACAGCGCTTTAAAGGTGCATCTGAGAAATGGCCTGAAGGCACAGAAGTTCCAAAGCCACCGCATTGGGGCGGCTATCGCGTTACACCGATAAGTATTGAATTCTGGCAAGGGCGTTACTCAAGATTGCACGATCGCTTGCGCTATGAGCGGGCTAACAGCGAAACCGAGTGGGAGATCACTCGCTACTACCCTTAGGCTTAGCCCATGAGCGCAGATATTAAGATCCCGGATAATCTCAAACCACGTGATGGCCGTTTTGGTTGCGGTCCGTCAAAGATTCGCCCTGAAGCACTTGCTGCACTCGGTGCATCTGGTTCATCGATCCTCGGAACATCTCATCGCCAAAAGCCAGTTAAGAACGTTGTTCATCGCGTTCGTGAAGGTCTTGGCTCACTCTTCTCATTGCCAGAAGGTTATGAAGTTGTGCTTGGAAACGGCGGTTCTACAGCGTTTTGGGATATCGCAACTTTTGGATTGATTGAAAATAAATCACAGCATTTAGTTTTTGGAGAATTTTCTTCAAAGTTTGCATCGGCTGCAAAGGAAGCGCCATTCCTTGGTGAACCAACCGTCATTAAGGCAGAACCTGGTTCACACCCACAAGCGGTTGCCGAACCTGGCGTAGATGTTTACGCACTTACACACAATGAAACTTCAACCGGTGTAGCTATGCAAATTAAGCGCCCTGCCGGCACTGACGGTGCGTTAGTTCTTGTCGATGCAACGAGCGCAGCTGGTGGTTTAGAAGTAGCTGCTAAAGAATTCGATACTTATTACTTTGCACCCCAGAAATCATTTGCATCTGACGGCGGACTTTGGCTTGCGCTAATGAGCCCTGCGGCAATCGCGCGTGCCGAAAAAATTAAGGCAAGTGGTCGTTGGGTGCCAGCTTTCTTTGATCTAGGAATCGCGATTGAAAATTCTCGCCTTGATCAGACTTACAACACACCTGCGCTAATGACTCTTATGTTGCTCGCCGATCAGATCGAATGGATGAATTCCAACGGTGGTCTTAAATTTGCCGCAGGTCGCAGCGCTGAATCATCAGCGAAGTTGTACTCATGGGCAGAGCGGACTTCTTACACAACTCCATTTGTGACTGATCCTGCGATGCGATCAAAGGTTGTTGGAACCATTAACTTTGATGATTCGATCGATGCAACCGCAGTTGCGGCAGCCCTTCGCGCCAACGGAATCGTCGATACCGAGCCATACCGCAAGCTAGGAAAAAACCAACTTCGCATTGGTATGTTTCCTGCTGTCGACCCAAGCGATATTGATGCGCTAACTGCCTCAATTGATTACGTTGTCGCTGCTCTTTAAAGCTAATTAAATAAAAGATGCCAAAGACTTTCCAGCGTAACGGTCAATTCTGGCTGCTCGCTCTACAAGTAGCGACAGTTAATTTCTTCACCGGTGGTTTTGGTCCATCCCAGGCTTTGCTTCGTGAAGATCAAGGAACATCTCTTGGCGTTGCCGGTCTTCACGGAACCGCTATGGGTGTTGCCGCAATAATCGCAGGCGGAATGAATTCGAAGTTAGTCCACCGCTTCGGTCGCTCAAGTACAACTTGGATCGGTTTATCAGTTTTCTCAATCGGTATCGTGTTTTTTGTCTTTGCTCCTCCAGTGCAGTTAACACTTCTGGCAACGCTTATCGCTGGTTGGGGTATTTCAGTAGTAATTAACAATGTAAACACTGCAGGATCGCACGCCTTTGCGGAAAGTTCACATACTGCTGTTGCTCAGATAAACGCTGTGGCAATAGCCGGATTTGTTACCGGAAACTTTGTTATTGGTTCTACTGCAAATATAGTTCGCGAACAATGGCGCGTAGGCATGTTGCTAACGATTCCATTTATATTGACGCTCTTTATCAAGGGTCGAAAGTACGAACCTGATACTCATATTCCAGATGAAGATGGTCCACAGCGCGGAAAACTCTCGCGTGGATTCTGGTTATCATTTACTGGTTTCTTTATTTCAATAAGCGCAGAATTCGCAACATCATTTTGGTCGGCATCTTTAATTAGCGATCGCACCGAAGCAAGTGCAGCGGTTTCTACACTTGCGGTAATCGCATTTGGTACCGGAGTTGGTACGGGTCGCTGGTATGCCGGGCGCGTTTTAAAGCGTTTCCATGCCGATGAACAACTAAAGATTGCACTTGCCCTGCAATTCGTTGCCTTTGGTCTCTTCTGGTCTTCCCACATCTTGGCGCTCTGCTTAGTTACCTTATTTATGGTTGGCCTTGGAATCTCAGTCCAATTTCCACTATTTACCTTGCGTATGGTCGCCTTCAGTGAAGGCCGTCCTGATTTGGCAATCGGCAAAAGCTCGATTGCAGCAGGTATTGCAATCGCTTGTTCACCTTTATTGCTCGGAATCCTGGGAGATAACTTCGGTATATCTCGCGCCTACATAATGGTGCCAGTGCTTATTGCACTTGGATTCACCATGGTGGCACTTTCACCATCAAAACACTTAGGCGCAAATAATATTTAAATGAATTACCGCACTCGCCGTTTGGTTACCTTGCTTACTTTGATTGGTTTATTAGCGCTGATCGTCATAGGTGGCAGGTAGTACGCCTTCGACCGAAATATCCTTTGGTACCTTAACTTTGTTTCTAAAGAGCACCCAAATAGTTAGACAAGCCGTTAGTGCGATGGCGCCGCATAAGGCGATAGTTTGACGAATACCAATGACCTCAGCGAGCCAGCCAATAATCGGTGATCCAAATGGCGTTCCGCCCATAAAGATAAGTAAGTAAATTCCGCTTACTCGGCCGCGGATTGCTGGATCAGAATTGACTTGAATCAGCGAATTTGCCGTGATCAAAAGTGTGAGTGCGCAGAAGCCGACGAATGGCAACCAGATGGCATACCAAGTAAAGGTTGGCGCAATAGAGAGAATGATTACCCCGGATGAGAAAACAATTCCTAACTTAATAACAAAGGTGGCTCTGCGATATTTTTCCAGTCGCGCCGAAAATAGCGCACCTGATAGCGATCCAATTGCAAGATATGTGCCGAGCAATCCAAAGGATGCCGGACCTTTCCCAAATGCTTCGGTTGCCATAAGCGCGTTAAAGATCTGATTATTTAAACCAAAGGTAGCAACGAAGAAGACCACTAGCATTACGACATATAAATCAGGGCGCGCGAGTGCGTAATTAACTCCTTCGCGAATTGTTCCGAGTGTCTCTTTCTTTTCTGAGATAAAGAACTCTGATTCGCGCATCTGCACCAACGCCAAGATTACAAAGATGTAGGTTACTGAATTGATTACAAATGATGGACCGGTATCAAATCGTGCGATAAGAAAACCAGATAGCGCTGGGCCAACTAGACGTCCAGCGTTGAAATTGGCTGAGTTTAAGCTGACTGCATTTGCGATATCTGAATGGCCAACTATCTCTGAGGTAAATGATTGACGAATAGGCGCATCAAGAGCCGATGAAATACCAAGAGTTAGCGCAAAGAAAAAGACATGCCATATTTGTACTTGGCCACCTAAAACTAATAGCCCTAACCCGAGAGAAGAGAGGGCACCAATAAAGTTAGTCACGATCAAAAGTTTGCGTTTATTTACTCGATCTGCGAGTACGCCACCGTGCAAGGAGAAGAAGAGAACTGGAGCAAATTGAACTGCAGTAACTAATCCAAGATAGGTTCCGTTGTTGTCAGTTAACTGCAGGATCAACCAATCTTGAGCGATACGTTGTGCCCAAGTGCCAATATTTGATGCGGCATTTGCCGGAAAGAGGATTCGGTAATTACGGTGGCGAAAGGAACGCCAGTTACCGTCTACTTTTACCGCCATCGCTTGTATGCTTCCTTTGTGAGTTCAAATAATAATTCAGAGAATAAATCAGAGATTAAGTCTGTCGTTACTCTAATCACTTTCGGCACTGTTGCGTGGGTAATTGCTGGCGCATTTTTGCTAATTACAGGTGCGGAAACCAAAGTTATCTGGACCTGCGTTGCAGGTGCAGCCCTTGGTGCATGGGGTATTCGTTATTCAAAGCGCCGCGCAGCACGCAGCGGAATCTAGATAACTTTTTATTAAGCTTCGAGCTGGCTAGCAATACCGCGTAGAACGCGACCAAGGCGTTCTGCTTCGGTGCCAGATGGATGACGGCCATGGCGC
>JBEAMT010000002.1:0-3052 GCA_041165825.1 Actinomycetota bacterium
GTTGCATCTGATCGCATCTCGGCATTCGATTGGGTACTACCAACAACTATTCCAAATAAAGGTGCGATATTGACGCAGCTTTCACTCTTTTGGTTTGAACTACTTGAAGATATCGTCCCAAACCACGTGCTTAGCGATGAAGTACCTGATGAAGTGGCAGATCGTGCGGTGATTGTGAAACCGCTGCAAATGTTTGAAATCGAATGTGTTGCTCGCGGGTATCTAACTGGAAGTGGTTTAAGTGAATACCAGGCAAATCAAGCTGTTTGCGGTAACCAGCTGCCTGCAGGTTTGGTCGATGGCTCTCAATTGCCAGAAAGTATCTTTACTCCAGCTACCAAGGCCGAAATCGGTGATCACGATATAAATATTGATTTCCAGCAAGCCGCAAAGATTGTTGGCAAAGATAGCGCTGCCGAACTTCGCGAGCTAACACTTTCGCTCTATGAAACCGCTGCCGACTTTGCTCGCAGCCGCGGCATCATCTTGGCCGATACCAAATTCGAATTCGGCCGCGATGCCAAGGGCGTAATAACTCTTGGCGATGAAGCTCTGACGCCTGATTCTTCTAGGTTCTGGGAGTTATCAACCTGGCAACCAGGTAGCGCACAGGGCTCATTTGATAAACAATTTGTTAGAGATTTCCTTACACAAAGCGGCTGGGATAAGAAGAGCCCACCACCAGAATTGCCGGCAGAGATCGTGGAAAAAACTGCTGCGCGATATGAAGAAGCATTTTTCCGAATCACTGGCAGCAAGTTCTAAAGAGGAGACAAAGATGGCAAAGATCGTGGTTGATGTAATGCTTAAGCCTGAAATCCTTGACCCTCAGGGTGTGGCCGTATCTGCCGCACTGCCACGTCTGGGATTTAACTTTGCTAAGAGCGTGCGCCAAGGAAAGCGCTTTGAAATCGAAGTAGACGGCGAACCAACACCTGCACAGCTTGCTGAAGTCGAAAAGGCTGCCGAAACACTTCTTGCCAATCCTGTTATTGAAACCTTCACAGTAAGAGTTGAGAAGTAGATGAAAGTTGGCGTTGTAACTTTTCCGGGCACGTTAGATGATCGCGATGCTGCGCGCGCAGCAACACATGCCGGCACAACCGCGATTTCGCTCTGGCACGGGGAAGCTGATCTCAAAGGTGTAGACGCCGTTATCTTGCCTGGCGGTTTTTCTTATGGAGATTATCTGCGCTGTGGTGCAATTTCGCGTTTTGCACCAGTAATGGAAAAAATTATTGATGCGGCAAATGGTGGAATGCCACTGCTTGGAATTTGCAATGGCTTCCAAGTCTTATGCGAAGCTCATTTGCTTCCGGGTGCGCTGACCCGCAACCACGAACTTCATTTCCTCTGCCGCGATCAAAAGTTAGAAATCACAAATAACACCACTGCTTGGACTTCTTCTTACCAAGTTGGGCAAGAGATTGTGATTCCACTTAAAAATGGTGAAGGTTCTTTCCAATGTGATGATGCAACTTTGGCAAAACTTGAAGGCGAAGGCCGCATCATTGCGCGTTATGTAGGAGAAAATCCCAACGGATCACGCAATAAAATCGCTGGAATTACCAATGAACGCGGCAATGTAGTTGGGCTAATGCCTCACCCAGAACACGCGATCGATACTCTAACTGGCCCAACTGCCGATGGCCTTGGCTTTTTCACTTCCGTTCTAAATGTGATGGTGAAATAAATGGCTTTAGATACAGTCGCCATTGCAACGGCAAACCCTGAAACATCTCAACCATTTGCCGAACTTGGGTTGAAGCCCGATGAATATGCGCGTATCAAAGAAATTCTAGGTCGCCGTCCAACTTCTTCTGAACTCGCCATGTATTCAGTTATGTGGTCTGAGCACTGCTCTTACAAATCATCAAAAGTTCATTTGAAGCAGTTTGGTGACAAGGCTGTTAAGACTGATGCGCTGTTAGTCGGTATTGGCGAAAATGCCGGCGTTGTAGATGTTGGTCAGGGCTATGCCGTCACTTTTAAAATTGAATCACATAATCACCCATCATTTATCGAGCCATATCAAGGCGCTGCAACAGGTGTTGGCGGAATCGTTCGCGATATTTTGACGATGGGTGCCCGCCCAATTGCAGTGATGGATCCGCTTCGCTTTGGACCAGCAGATCACCCAGATACTCGTCGCGTCTTGCCTGGTGTAATTGCAGGAGTAGGTGGATACGGAAACTGTTTAGGACTCCCAAATATTGGTGGCGAAGTTGTATTTGATGAAACTTACTTAGGCAATCCTTTGGTCAATGCCTTGTGCGTTGGCGTTATGAAACATAGTGATATCAAACTTGCAAAAGCTGCAGGTGCGGGCAATTTAGTTGTTCTCTATGGTGCCAAAACTGGTGGTGATGGAATTGGCGGTGTATCTGTTCTCGCATCGGAAACTTTTGAATCAACTGGCCCAGCAAAGCGTCCTGCGGTTCAAGTCGGAGATCCCTTTGTCGAAAAAGTTCTGATCGAATGCTCACTTGAAATCTTCGCCGAAGATCTAGTTGTAGGCATTCAAGACCTTGGCGGAGCAGGCCTATCTTGCGCTACCAGCGAGCTCGCTTCTGGCGGCAGCGGCGGCATGAAGGTAGAACTCGATCGCGTTCCGCTTCGCGATGCCACACTTTCCCCTGAAGAGATTTTGATGTCTGAATCGCAAGAACGTATGTGCGCAATCGTTGAGCCCAAGCACATTGATCGCTTCTTAGAAATCTGCAAGAAGTGGGATGTCACCGCAACAGTTATCGGTGAAGTAACTGATGGCGATCGTTTAGAAATTACTTGGCACGGAGATTTAATTGTTGAAGTTCCACCTCGCACCGTTGCTCATGAAGGCCCGGTCTACAACCGCCCACTCGCTAAGCCTGATTACATAGATCGTGTAAATGCTGAAGTTGTAAACGTTAAATTGCCAGAAACTACCGATGAGATTAAAGCAGCCGTATTGAAGTTAGCAGCAACGCCTAACTTAGCCGATAAATCTTGGGTGACATCTCAATACGATCGCTATGTTCAGGGCAACACCATTCAATCGCAACCAGATGAT
>JBEAMT010000003.1:0-3874 GCA_041165825.1 Actinomycetota bacterium
GATCCTTTTGGCGAAGCGATCCTGCTGCGCAATTGCGTGGGTTGGCAAAGAGTGGTTTACCTGCTTCTTCTAACTCTTCATTGAGTTGATTGAATGCAGCTACTGGGAGAAAAACCTCGCCGCGAACTTCGATTAGCGACGGAATCTTTTTGCCAATTAGAGAGTGTGGCAGGCTCTTAATGGTCTTAACATTCAAAGTGACATCTTCACCGGTTGTTCCATTTCCGCGAGTAAGCGCACGAACCAGTTGTCCATCCTGATAGAGCAAATTGATTGCAAGGCCATCAACCTTGAGTTCGCAGAGAAAATTGGGCGAGGAACTCTCTTTATCGACGCGCTCAAACCATGCTGTGAGTTCATCTTCGTCAAAGACATTATCCAAACTCATCATCTTTTCGATGTGGTCGTGCTGCTCAAAGGTAGTAGCGAATCCCCCACCGATTCCAAGTGATGGGGAATCAGGTTCAAGTAGTTCTGGGAATTTTGCTTCGAGAGATTGCAGCTCTTTCAAGAGAGCATCGAACTGTGCATCTGTAATCGTCGGTGCATCTAAAACATAATATTTAAATTGGTGATCGCGAATTTCTTGCGTAATTTCGACGATGCGATGACGCGCTTTGTTGGATTCAGTAGCGCTCATGCTGTCTCGCAAATGGTTGCTGAACCAACGACGCGATCTCCGTCATAAATCACCATAGCTTGACCAGTTGCCAATCCAAGAAGTGGTTGATCAAGTTCTGCAACCAGATTTCCGTTATCCATGTAATACGTGCAATCCAAGGCCGCACCATGTGCACGTACCTGTACAAAACCACGCATCGGTGCAGCCCCAACTTCCGGGCCACAGAAGATTGGCCGCTCCCCGCGCATTGATGTCACCGCCAAATCTTCGCGTGGACCTACGACAACTGTGTTCGAAACTGGTTCAATCTTGAGAACGAAGCGTGGTGAGCCATCAGGTGTGGGGACAGTAAGTCCCAAACCTTTACGTTGTCCGATTGTGTAGGTATATGCGCCCTTGTGTTCGCCAATTTTCTTTCCATCTTGATCAACTATTGGCCCTACTTCACTTCCCAAGCGATCGCGTAACCAACCGGCATTGTCACCAGATGGAACAAAACAAATGTCATGGCTATCAGGTTTCTGTGCGACAGCTAATCCGCGCGCCTCTGCCTCTTTACGGATATCAACCTTTTCGGTATCGCCTAACGGAAATATTGCGCCGTTGATTTGTTCGCGATTAAGCACTGCAAGTACATAAGACTGATCTTTCAGTGGATCTACTGCGCGATGCAAAGTACGACCTGTTTCGCTTTCGCGCGTACGTGCGTAATGGCCAGTCACAACGCCATCAAAACCCATCGCCTTTGCACGATCTAAAACGGCGGCAAATTTGATTTTTTCATTGCACCGTAGACATGGATTGGGTGTGCGGCCTGCAGCATATTCGCTCATGAAATTTTCAACTACGCCTTCATGAAATTCATCTGCCATATCCCAAATATAAAAAGGAATACCGATGACATCAGCTGCACGTCGCGCATCGTGAGAATCTTCAATAGTGCAACACCCACGGGCGCCACTGCGATACTTCTGAGGATTGGATGAAAGTGCAAGGTGCACACCAATGACTTCATGTCCGGCTTCAACAGCACGCGCTGCCGCAACTGCAGAATCCACGCCTCCGCTCATGGCGGCAATAATTTTCATGAGCGCCCCACAGCATTTGCTGCTAGCCCGCGCTCGATAACTCGTGGCAAAACAGAGAGCGCATACTCAACATCAGATTGGGTTGATGTTGAACCGAATGAGAAACGTAACGAAGACTGTGCCACTACATCCGAAAGCCCCATCGCCATCAATACATGGCTCGGACGGTGCACTCCTGCGCTGCAGGCAGCTCCTGTGGAACAAGAGACTTTCTCTGAATCCAGCAGAAGAAGAAGTGAATCACTCTGAGTTCCTGGAAAAGTTATATTTGAAATTCCTGGAAGACGGGTTGCGTTTTTTCCGTTAATCACAGCATCTGGTCGCACCTGTGTGACACCGGATTCAAAGAGATCTCGAAGCTCGGCAACTTTCTTAGCATCGTAGAGATTTGCTTCCACTGCAGCGGCGAAGGCCACGATTGAAGGAGCATTAATCGTTCCGCTTCGAATATCGCGCTCTTGTCCACCGCCATGTAAGAGAGGTGGAATTTCGACGGCACGACGCAGGATTAAGGCACCAATTCCGAGTGGGCCGCCAACTTTGTGTGCGCTGATAGTCATAGCAAAGAGGCCGAGTTCTTTATAGGAAAGTGGCACCTTTGCAAAACTTTGCACCGCATCTGAGTGCACGGGTATATCTCCTGCAATACGAACCACCTCAGAGATAGGCTGCAGAGCGCCAGTTTCGTTATTGCTATGCATTACTGAGATCAGTGCAATTTCGGAGCCGCGATTTGAAATTAATTGAGATAGAAAATCCAAATCAATTACGCCATCCGAATCGACGGGAAGTTCAATAAGTTCTGCACCTTCGTGTTCCGCTAGCCAGTGAGCTGGATCAAGAACTGCGTGGTGTTCGATGCTGGAAACAACGATTACCTTTTTGTGAGTGTGCCAAAAAAGACCTTTAATAGCCGCATTATTTGCCTCAGTGCCAGAACCAGTAAAAATTACTTCACTGGGCAGGCAGTCAACGGCGCGTGCAATTTTTTCTCGAGCATCTTCTACATCTTTACGAGCCGAGCGTCCATCAGAGTGCAAGGATGATGGGTTACCAAGTTTGCGAAGCGATGCGTTCATAGCCTCGATGGCAACGCCAAACATCGGCGTAGTTGCCGCGTGGTCGAGGTAGACGCTCATTGGAGCAGTCTAGTTCGTGGCGCGCACTTAGCCTTTTTTGGCAGCGACCGCGGCAGTTGCCTGCGGCAGCACGTTAAACAAGTCGCCAACGACACCAAAGTCGGCAATATCAAAGAGCGGCGCTTCTGGATCCTTATTGACCACAACGATTGTCTTTGAAGTCTGCATACCAGCGCGGTGCTGAATTGCACCTGAGATTCCGCAAGCTACATATAACTGCGGACTTACCGTCTTACCGGTTTGTCCTACTTGATGTGAATGTGGATACCAACCAGCATCTGTTGCAGCACGCGATGCACCAACTGCGGCTCCCAATACATCAGCCAGCGCTTCAACTGCAGAGAAGTTTCCATCTGTTCCGCGACCACCCGAAATCACGATATTTGCTTCCGTGAGTTCTGGACGACCACCTTTTACTGGTGGTTGCGAAGAAGAGATAGTTGCTTTCTTTGCTGCATCACCAATTGCTGCAGTTGCGTTTTCAATCGCAGGTGAGGCAGCGCTGAAGTCAGCTTCGATGCTGTTTGGTCGAACCGTGATTATTGGTGTTCCTTGTGAAACTTGAGAATGCACTGTTGTGGAACCACCGAAAACTAGTTGTGTTGCGGTTGCATCTGCTGCAACATCGACAGCATCAGTAATGATTCCAGAATTCGTCAGCACTGCTACGCGAGCTGCAACTTCTTTACCGAATGCATGGGATGCAATAAGTAGCGCTGCAGGAGATTTTTCCTTCACTAGTTGCGCAAGTGCATCCGCTGCTGCTGCTACACCATGCGCAGCAAAGTCGTCAGATTCAACAACAACGACGTTTGCGATAGGCCCTTGTTTTACTGTGGCGGCAAGCACTGCGCCTTTACCAACGGGAGCAAGTACAACTGCTGATACCGATCCGATTCGGGCACCAGCGGTGGCAAGTTCGGCAGTCGTCTTAGTTGCCTGGTCTGCTGAAAAATCAGCCAAAATTAATACTGTGCTCATATCAACTTCTTCTCTGCTAGGAATGTTGCCAAAGCTTCGCCGCC
>JBEAMT010000004.1:0-9532 GCA_041165825.1 Actinomycetota bacterium
TGATCACAGTACCTTTCGGCGCGATGGTGGCAATTGAACGTGAATCTGCCTTCAATAAAGGCTTTCCGCTATCTCATCACGTGTTGATAACTACAGCAGGTTACTTGGCTAGCTTTCTCTACCTCTTTACGATGCAGGCAACAGCCCTGAAAAATCGTCGTATCCAACCTCAAGCGCTGTGGAAGTGCATCTTCGTCTGGTATTCAACTGGCAGTGTTCAGGGATTAGCATCTGGTTTCTATGCCCATCAGACCTATGGAGATAGTTGGCATCTAGCCGTTCGGGTGGGGATGCCAACTTTTTACACCGGCTCAGCACTTGCGCTGATCGCCTTCTACTTCGGATCTATCGAAAGACGCAGAATCGAGGACGAGGCGCTGCGTCGACTCGATGGATTGCTCTCGATCGAACGGGGCGAGTTGGTCGCCACCGACGCACGAGTGCGCAGCCAGGCACATGCGGCTCTCGATGGGCAATTGCGCCCTCAAATCGAGAAATTGCAGTTGCTCCTGGCCGATGAGGATGTCTCAGATCAGGCGGCAATTGGTGCGCTGGTAAAGCGCAGCGAAGAGATTTCATCTGCCTTAGATCGCCAAGCCGACTTAATTTTGCAGAGCAGAGTCATAAGAGGTGAGGAGAAGGCAAGCGATAGTAAGCCAATAACTTATTTATCTAATATTTTCCCTAACAACCTTTCGGTCAGAATTTCAGTTGTAGTGATTGCATTCGGTGCAATTACCGGCCAACTCCCCCGAAACGGTCTTGCCGGTGTGATTGCAGGCACGTCTGGTGCGCTCTTCATGGGACTCTTGCTGTTGGGACTTTCGCGCATCGTAAAGCGAATGCATCAAACTGGACGAGTTACGTTTCTCGTTTTTTCCTATGTTGTAGTTTTCCTTGGCCAAGCTTTATGGACTTATTTAATCCCAAAAATAGGTTTTACCTTAAATGATCCATACCCTCCATTTTATTCGGCAATAAAAACTCTCTATGGGGTTTATATTGCATCGATCATCTCAACACTGATCATTGAAACCTCGACCAGGCGTGAAAAGAGCAAAGAAATAAGTGAACGCACTCTCGGTGATTTGACATACCTTGCCCACGAGCAAGAGATCCTGGAACACCACCTCTTCACCACTCGATTTGGAACTCTCCAGGGAAAAATCTCAGGTGCAATTATGGCTCTGCGCCTGCTTGACTCCGCAGCCAAGTCGTCAGAGTTTGCGCAGAAGAGAGAATTCTTGCTATCTGAGGCAGAGAAGTTGCTTAATGATGCGCTCATTGAAATTCAGGAATTAGGTGTTCTCAGTGCGAGGTAACCTAGTCATTAAGGAAATCCGACTCATCTTGGATTCGCTGCCGGATATCTGGACCTCGTGGAAATCATTTTTCTGGACTTATCCTTTCTCACTTATCGGAGTGCTGCTTCTCTCTTCGGTTGAGTACAAGACCTTTGAAGAGTTATTGACATGGGTACTAATAGCAACTCTCTCCCACCTAGCTATGGCACCTTTTATTCTCTACGGCCAAGCCCGCAACGGCGTGGGTATACAGATATTCCTCGTACTATTGATGGGAATCACCAGGGGCGCCGTTATTGCCATCTTGGCGCCGATTTTTGGGGTTGTTGACTCAATGAGCTTTCTTTTTCGCGTAACTAACTCGGCAGTTGCGGTGTTCTACTGGTTTCAAGTGGGTTCAATCTTGATTCACTTCATGTTTAATTTCCGCAAAGATGTCAAAAAATTAATTGAGGAGAGTATCCTCACGGAAACTCAACTAAGAAATATCGAACCAGATGTATCGAGCAAAATGCTGCTCACCAGGATTTCTGAATTACAACAAAATATCGTCAGAACTCTCGAGGGAAAACCAACTGTAGAAAAACTCCAACTTCGGGCAGCTGACATTGATAGATTAATCAAAGAGCATTTACGACCACTTAGCCATTCAGAGTGGCGTGAAGGAGAGCTGATCTGGGTCCGCGCTGGCTTCGGAAGAATGTCTCTAACCACACTAAAGCGACATCCCATCCCACTGTGGGGAATCGTTGCACTCACCCTTCCATTTTCCTTAGTTGGACAATTCGCTAGATACGGTGGGCTTGAGACTTTAGTGATTCAATCTCTCTGGATACTGCTGGCAGTGGTCGCTTGGCTCACAACCAATAAGTTTATTAGGGTAGTTGATGGCAATTTCCAGCGTAGAAATATCCTTTTAATTCTCTCAACAATTTTCTTTATCGGGCCACTTACTTTCTATGCACAACTCATCTGGCCAAATAACCAATTTACATTGGGAAACATTCTTACAGGTCAGGTTTTGAGCTCGATTAGCTTTGCGCTCTTCTGCCTGATTACATCCCTTACCCTCTCACTTCGGGCTGATGAGAAGTCTGTCTTTCGAGCAATCAGCGAACAAATTCGTGAGAGAGATCTTCAGAGGTACATCGATCTCGGTGTTAAATCCAATGCAGAGGCTGAGTATGCTCAGTATCTGCATGCTGAAGTTCAATCTCAGTTGCTGGCCTGCAAGCTGCTCTTACTCAAGGCAGCAGAGGAAGATTTCAAGCTCTTTCCACCAGAGGTGACTCAGCAGATCTTGGATAGATTAGAGAAGATCAAAGAGCCCTACACCCGTCCCCCAGCCCGCTTGCCCTCTCAACGCCTGGCAGAGCTCGCCAATTCGTGGCGCGGATTGGCTGAGATTGAGTGTGAATTAGCGCCAGAAATCGATGATTTGGGAGCTCCACGTGATGTTATTTCGCAACTCATTGAAGAGTCGGTTGTCAATGCCATTCGCCATGGGAAAGCAAAGAAGATTCTGGTCAAAGGAAATTTCGTTAATGGAATCTTTAACTTTGAAATCAGCGACGATGGAGTCTCTGACTTGGTTTCGGGCGGCAAGGGTTTAGGCACAATTCTCTTTCAAACCTTTGCATCCGACTGGACGGTAAAGCGCGTTGGGAACCAAACGATTGCTACATTTAAAGTGATGGAGAAGGTGAGCCCGGTATGAGCGAGCAGAAGCAGAGCTTAAAGAGAATTCGCAGTCAGTTCTCATTGCAGCAGATTGTCATTATTGCTTTGATGCTGGTTCCTGACTTTATCGCGATCTCAGCCTCTGCCGTCACGGCATATGCCACCCGCTTTGCTGACTCCAACGAGTCACGCCCTGCTATTGCCCAATTTGAATATCGGGGAATCTTGGCAGGTATTGCCCTTTCGTGGCTAATTTTCCTGATACTTACAGGAACCTATCGATTCAACCATGCAAACCTTGTCATCTTTAACCTGCGGATGATTATTAGACGATCATTTACCTTCTTTTTCTTCCTTGGATTTCTCTCATTCATTCTCAAGGCATCATTTTCCCGCTGGGTCTTCTTGGTGATGCTTGCTAGTGGACTGCTGTATCTCTTTGTGATTCGCATGTTGATCTACTTCTTATTCCTGCGTCCGATGATCATGAGCAAGAAGGTAACCTCAAAGATGATGGTAATCGGGCGCGATAAGGATGCCATTGAGGAACATACCGATTGGTTGATCAAGAACCGGAAATTAGGTTTTTCCATTGTTGCGCGCATGGTTTGTCCGGAAATCAACAGTAAGTGGATAGAGGAGTTTGATCGCTTGTTGCGTCACAATGTAATCACTGAAGTTCTTCTGCTACCTGGTATGGAAGTTGATCCAAACTTCTCTAAATTTATCCATTACCTTGAAGATCTCAATATCCACGTTAACTGGATCCCGCTTGACTCAGGCAATCTCGGCTACTGGTTGATTCCCCAATCTCAGGAAGGTATCCCCTTCCTCTCCTTTGAGAAGGCGCAAATCTCCTTCCTCAATCGCATAGTCAAGCGCAGCTTTGACCTGGTTTTTTCACTGACCCTGATGATCGTCTTGAGTCCACTTTTCCTAGCCATCGCCCTGGCGGTCTTAGTGACAAGCGGGCGGCCAGTTTTCTACTCTCAAAGGCGCATTGGGCTCAATGGCAAGCCGTTTAAGTTCTACAAATTCCGATCGATGGTTAAAGATGCCGATCAAATTGTTCACGAAGTTGAGAATGTACATGGAAACTCCCACGTTCTCTTTAAAAATCCAAAAGATCCTCGCATTACTCCGGTGGGACGTTTTCTTCGCAAATACTCTCTCGATGAACTTCCACAATTCCTGAACGTGCTCAATAACTCGATGTCGGTAGTCGGTCCGCGTCCTGCACTACCGCGTGAAGTAAATGTCTATAACTCGATCTATGAGCGACGCTTAAATGCAAAACCAGGAATTACTGGACCTTGGCAGATCTCGGGGCGCTCAGATTTGGATCTCCGAACTAGCGTTGCACTCGATCTCAATTACTTGATCAACTGGAGCTTTACGAAGGATCTATGGATCATCGTCGCGACAATTGGTGAAATTTTCCGCGGGCGAGGTGCTTACTAAAAATAACTCTACTTGGCGCGAGATTGACGCTTTAACTCTTCTTTAAAGCGCTTGCCCTTGATGTGCTCAAATGCCTCTTCACGATCCATGCGAGCAAGCTCTTCCGGACTTGGTGCATAGTTATCGACATCGGCTTTGTTGGCATATGGGCGGTAGTGGCTGCCGTAATAGCGTGGGTAACCGTAACGATATCCATACTCATACTCAAGAGATGATTCTGGAATCTTGTTAAGAATTACACCGAGTAAATTTGAACCAACTGCGGCGATGGCATCGCGCGATCCCACGTAGTGAGGCTTCTTAGTAACTCCGGCATGGAGCACCAGAACTGCGCCATCAGCTTTAGCGGCAACAACTGCAGCATCGGTGACAGGAAGCACTGGAGGGCAGTCAATGATGATGTACTCGTAGTGCTTACGTAGGAGTGCAATTAACTCATCGAAGCGCTGCGAACCCAACAATTCAGATGGGTTAGGTGGCACTTTGCCTGAGAGCAATACGCTAAGCCCGGTTCTCTCCTCGCTATGCAATAGCGGCTTGAGTGTTTGCAGGGTGATCTTCCTGCCACTTATCAATTCGCTCAATCCCAGGGCCATCGTAGACATTTCAAGATAGACCGGAATCTTTGGACGACGAAGGTCTGCCTCAATCAAAATTGTTTTTGAACCCGCTTGCGCTAAGGAGAGTGCAAGGTTTATCGCGCTCGTTGACTTTCCTTCGCCAGGAAGTGCAGAAGTGAAAACGATTACTTGGGGATGCTGATCTGGATTGAGAAATTGCAGATTTGTACGAAGAGTGCGAAATGCCTCAGTTCGAGCGGCGTAGCGTCCAATTTGGGTAATAAGTGGACGCTCATCGGCTAACTTGTCGTAACCGATTGCAGCAAGCAGTGGAGCACCATCGAGATCATCTTCGTTCTTCATAGAGTTATCGAGAAGACGACGCAAGCTGGCAAGTCCAATTCCAAGACCAAATCCCAAGAGAAGACCGAGAGCTAAATTGATCGCCTTCTTTGGAGACGCGGGTGCGGTGGCTGGAATTGCCATCTTCACTGTTGAAACTTTGACAGGTGAATCAACGCCAATTCCGCTAAGTTCGAGATCGCCCACGGTGACTCCGAATTGTTCTGCAACTGCATTAGCAATGTCAGAGGCCCGCTGTGGATCTGTATCTGTGACAGTAACGGTAATGAGAACGGTATCTAATGGAGCAGATGCATTAATCATCTTACTTAAATCTTCGGCCGACATATCAAGCCCAAGTTGGGTGACAACTGGAGCTAGAGTGAGCGGACTATTAACAATTTGCGCATATGACTTCACGCGCTGCTGAGAGAATGAAGATCCAGTTGCAAGAGCTGAGATATCAAGAGTGGATGCCGGAGTTGACACAAAGATTTGTGATTGAGACTCATATGTTGGCGTAGTTGTAAATGTGACAACTGCTGCAATCATCACACCGACAATTGTTGAGGCGGCGATGATGATGCGATTTTGGCGAATGAGACGCCAATATTGGAGTAACTCCACCGCTCACCCCTCCATCCTCGGCTGCCACACAGTGTGGATACGGGGATAAGCCTAGGCGAATCAGCGTTTTTGGTCGCTACCTGATTTTTACTTTACTTATTTTGAATGGTCATTGAGAGGTAAAAACCGAACTGCTGCAATGCCAATGAGGACGCTGACGGTATTGGACGCTAAGTCCACGAGATCGGTGACTCTGCCTGGAATGAAGAGCTGGCAAATCTCAATCAGCGCTGCAAGTGCGATGCCGATCAAGGCGATGAATCGGAGTCTCACATGAGGAAAGATGCGACTTGCGATGATTGGTAAAGGCGTAAGCATAAAGAAATTTCCTAGCGCTACCCATTGAGCATCGGCATAAATGATTGAGTAGAAGAAATTTGCATGCGACTTCAAGAATTCGGCAATTGCCGTCGGATCTCCGCTTTCCAAAATTGGTCTTGGAAAAAAGGTAAAGAGCAGCAAGGAAGCAAGATAGAGAACGAGAATGAAGGCAAATATCTCCCGTTTACGAAGTGTTCTATATCTCTTTTCCACACAGTAACCTTACGCTATGCAAATCGTGACTGTCTGCCGGATGAATCAGGCGCGCTCACCATTTGCTCAGGCTGTGCTGCAACGTAATTTTCCTGAGGACATCGTCCGATCGAGTGGAGTTGCCGCAGTAAACGGCACACCCATTCTCAATTCGGTACTCGCTATTTCCAAAACGTGGAAGGTGCCGATTGTAAAGGAAGGCTCGACCTCAATAGATAGTGATAGAGAAGCAATTCTCGAAGCCGATCTCGTGATCACAGCAGAAAAGAGTCACAGTGAGAGCATTCGGCAATTGGGATTCTCAGGTTCCCTCAGATCCTTTGAAGAGATCTTTGAAGATCTAGATTTCATCCCAGTAGATCCGGAAGGACTAGCCTTTGATGACATGTCCCGAGAACTGGGAAAAGTTGGTGCGTTAACGCTGCGAGCCGCCATCGAGGCAAAAGGTTTTGCGCATACTTTTCCCATCACCTCATATATTCCTCACGGAGTTTCAGATTTATCGATGGCGTTAGCGCGTGCTCAATTTGAAAGAGTGGCACAAAATGCAATTTTGATTGATGGTGATCTGCGTGCTCCCAATCATGATGGCTTTGCCGAACTTGGTTTGGAAGCAGTCCCGTTTGAGATTAAAAATCTATCTGAAGTGCAGGCAAATCAAATTAAATCTAACCAAGTGCTCACTCATAGAGTTCAATTGGATTATCCAGAGGCCATCTACCTCTCGCCCGAGTGGCGGCAATTTATCGGTCGCTGTGCCAATGTGGCTCCAGTAGTGATGATCACTGCCCCCCGTCACTCGCAGATGCGCAGGCTGCCTGATTCGTACCTAGCCTCATATATGTCTGATGAATTTGGAGTAATTTCCTCGTGAAATATATGTCATGGAAGGCTAAGTATCTGAAGTATCTGGCGCTCATACCTGCCATTTACCTGCTGATCTTGATAATCCAATTAATACCTACCGGATTGCACGCCAAAGGTTATCTCGATGTAATAAATGGAAATTACGAAGGGCTAGATACTCAGTCACAGGCTGATCGATTTGCCACAGATGTTGAACGTTTGATGAAGACTCTTAATGTTCCTGTAGTCAAGCAGGGCGCTGACCTTCTTGGATTGGACTTTAGTGAGATTGCCGAAGAGGTAACTGCTGTTATTCGTACTGGACCAACTCTTGTAGGTGTTGACTCACCCAAAAAATACCTAATCTCTTTTCAAAATAGTGCTGAAGCTAGAGGTACTGGAGGAATCCTTGGAGCCTATGCAGTCGTGGAACTGAAGCAAGGCCAATTCACTGTGCTTCAGACAGGTTCAAATGCTTCCCTATATGGAATTTCACTGAAGAAAATTCCCATCAAAATGCCTGATGAATTTCTCAAGTTGTATGGAGATAATCCCGCCATCTTGCAAAACTCCAACCTCTCTCCCCACTTTCCATATGGCGCACAAGTATGGCTGGGATTGTGGAAAGAGAAATTCAATGAAGACTTGGATGGGGTCATTGCTGTTGATCCATCGGCGTTGAGTTACGTTCTTAAAGCTACTGGGGAGATCACATTAAAAAATGGCGAAAAAATCACATCAGCAAATGTTGTTGAGGAAACTCTAAAGAATGCTTACAAGAAGTATGAGAGAGACAATGATGCTCGCAAGCAATATCTCGTTGATATTTTGAATGCAACCGCTACCAAGTTAGTCGCTGGAGATTATTCAAAGATTGAGATGGCTAAGGCTCTACGAGAGGCGATCCTAGAAAATCGACTCTTGCTTTACTCAACGGACCAGAAAGCAGAAAAGGTTTTAGCAGGAAATCGCCTGGGTGGCTTTTTAGAATTATCACCGAATAATCAATTTAGGGCAGTTATTCAAAACATTGACGCAAGCAAGTTGGATTACTATCTCGATAGAGAAGTGACAATTAAAACGATGAGTTGTGGGACAGAACGAGAAACGCAGGTTCGAGTGCGAGTAACAAATACTCTCGATACCGGTATAGGACTTCCTGGTTATGTTTTAACTCGAGCCGATAAAGGAAAGCCCGCGAATTTGGTGACTGGTGCGCACCGGTTTAAAGTTTTTATCTATGGACCTACCAACTCACGACTGGTCAGTGTGTGGCGTGAAAACCGAATAGCAAACTTAGGCGGAAGTTCGATTGAGCGTTTACGGCCCATCTACGTAGCTGATGTAGATCTGGCCCCCGGAGAAAGTGAAGAACTGCTGGCGAATTTCACTGGGGGCATCGGTAAGATTTCATTTGTAGATCAACCATTGGTGCGCCAGACCAAAATATCAATAGACGATAATTGTTAAAAGGAATAAATTCTCCATGAAGAGTAGCTATCGTCGCAGAACTTTGATGGTCGTTACGACTATCACGTTCTCGTTACTCTTTGCGCAATTTCCAAATACATCTGTAAACGCAGCGACGATATGTCAAGGTCCTGCTGCATACCCACCTGATCTTCCCGATTGTTTAGATCCAGTCGTACTTGCAAAGCAAGAAGCAGATCGAAAAGCAGCAGAGCAAAAGGCTGCGGCAGAGGCAGCTGCACTCAAAGCTGCACAAGAAAAAGCAGAGCAGGAAGCAATCGCAGCAGCAGCGGCTGCTGCAAAAGATAAAGCCGAAATGGCTGCTGCTGCAGCACGTGCACGTGCCGCAGCAGAAGCTGCCGCAACAGAAGCTGCCGCAGCAGCGAAAGCTGCAGCAGATGCAGCAGCGGCACAGGCTGCCAAAGAAGCACAAATTGCCGCCGCCAAAGCTGCAGCAGAAGCTGCACAGAGAAAATTAGTTGAAGAGCAGGCTGCAGCGGCAGCAAAAATTGCTGCCGCACAAGCTGCGGCAGAATTACAAAGACAGGAACTCTTACGCCAGCAAGCTCTTGCTGCAGCCGCTCAAGCAGAGTATGAGAAGAAACAGGCAGCACTTCAAGCAGAGATCGATAGAAAGAATGCTGCCGCTGCCGCTGCAAAGTTAGAGGCTGATCGGTTAGAGCAGGAGAAATCAGCGCGACTTGCAGC
>JBEAMT010000005.1:0-4572 GCA_041165825.1 Actinomycetota bacterium
ATTACTTTGCTTGCAGAATTAATAAAGATAGACATTACTTTGCCGCCAATTCTGCAGCACGTGATGCTGCTCCATCCATAGTTTCGGCCTGCTCAATCAATGGATGGTTAGCTGCCTTCAAAATTGCGCGGCCTTCAAGGACATTATTGCCATCTAGGCGAACAACGATTGGCTTGGTGGCCTTTGGTCCAAGTAGTTCAAGTGCCTGAACAATGCCATTTGCAACAGCGTCGCAAGCAGTAATTCCACCGAAGACATTTACAAAAACGCTCTTTACATCTGGGTCGCCCAAGATAATTGAAAGACCATCCGCCATAACTTGTGCGGATGCACCACCTCCGATGTCAAGGAAGTTTGCTGGTCGCATGCCACCGAATTTTTCACCGGCATATGCAACAACATCGAGCGTTGACATAACCAGACCGGCACCGTTTCCTATGATTCCGACCTGACCATTATCAAGCTTTACGTAATTTAAACCTTTTTCCTTAGCTGCTGCTTCTAGCGCATTCGCGGCATCGTGATCTACTAGCGCTTCGTGGTCTGGCTGACGGAATTCGGCGTTGTCATCGAGAGTTACCTTGCCATCAAGTGCAACGATGCGGCCATCTTCAGTCTTTACTAGTGGGTTAACTTCAACGAGAGTTGCATCTTCTGATTGGAAAGTCTCCCAAAGTTTCACAAGAACATCTGCGACTTGATCTGCAATATCTGCAGGAAACTTTGCCTGAGCAACGATTTCCTTGGCCTTTGCCACCGAGATTCCATCAACGGCAGTTACAGGAACTTTGGCAAGTTTTTCTGGTGCGGTATGTGCAACTTCTTCGATATCCATTCCGCCAGCAACTGAAGCCATTACTAGGAATGTACGGTTTGAACGATCGAGCAAAATTGAGATGTAGTACTCGTCCACGATTGGCGCTGCTTGCGCAATCATGACTTTGTTAACGGTATGGCCTTTAATATCCATTCCGAGAATGGCGCCGGCTTTCTCTTTGGCATCGTTTGCATCGACGGCAAGTTTTACGCCGCCAGCTTTTCCACGACCTCCAACTTTTACCTGCGCCTTAACAACTACCTTGCCACCCATTTTGCTAGCAGCAGCAAGCGCTTCATCGGAAGTTGTTGCGACAGCGCCCGCTAAAACAGGTACGCGATGCTTTTCAAAGAGGTCACGGGCTTGGTATTCAAAAAGATCCACAGATAACAACCATTCGAAGAATTACTAGCTCGTCTTTGCGCTAGCGGATATGGGTAATCCTAATCCTTGGAAATGGCTACAAAACCACAACTGGGGCATAGCGCAGCAAGAGGCGTTTTTCGCCGTATTGGCCGAAGTTGATCGTTGCCTCTGATTTATCGCCTTCGCCTGCAAGGGAGACAACTGTGCCGAGACCGAATGTGTCATGTGACACACGCTGGCCAACTTCTAGAACCATCGCCGAAGATGTTTTACCGGTGGCGCGAGGTGGTGGAGTTGTTGGTGTGCGTCGGCGTAGCCCAAAACTTCCGGATGATGATGAACGCGCTTCGTTCTTCCATTCGATTAACGTGGTTGGAATTTCATCTAAGAAACGCGAACCTGGGTTGTACTTCGGAGTTCCGAAAGTTAAGCGATATTCGGCGCGCGAAATATATAAACGTTTTTCCGCGCGAGTTAAACCAACGTAGGCCAATCGTCGTTCTTCTTCAATTTCTTTTGGATCATCCAAGGTGCGGGCATGCGGAAATATTCCATCCTCCATGCCAGTGAGAAATACCGTTGGGAATTCCAGACCTTTAGCGGTGTGCAACGTCATCAAGGTGACAACTCCTCCATGATCTTCACCATCTGGCAAACCATTCAATCCCGAATCACTTTGCTTATCGGGAATGTCGTCGGCATCGGCAACTAGCGAAACTTTTTCGAGGAATCCAGAGAGTGAAATTTCTTCATCTTCACCGAGTTCTTCAAAGGGACGTTCTTCGTATTCCATAGATGCCGAGACAAGTTCTTTTAAATTTTCCACGCGGACTTCATCTTGGGGATCTGTACTTGCTTCTAACTCAGTTAACAGACCAGATTGCTCGAGCACCGCTTCAATGATTACTGAAGGTTTTGTTTTCGCTTCAACCAATACTGCGAGGGCGGTAAGCATCGAGGTAAAGGTTCCGATCGAGTGGGCAGCTTTGTTGGGAACGCTAGTTGCCTCACTTACCCGCAATAAGGCCTGCCAAAATGAAATGCCCTGGGATTGAGCGAAAATCTCAACTTCTTCAAGTGCGCGATCGCCAATGCCACGTTTTGGAAAGTTGATGATGCGACGAAGGGAAACTTCATCATCTGGGTTGGCGAGAACTCGCAGATAAGCCAACAAATCTTTTACTTCTTTACGTTCGTAGAAGCGCAAGCCCCCAACTACTTTGTAAGGAATAGCAGCGCGCATAAATATTTCTTCAAAGATACGAGATTGGGCATTTGTGCGATAGAAAACCGCAGTATCGCCTGGATTTGAGTAACCCATATCTTGCAGTGAGCGGATCTCAGACTTTACGAATTCAGCTTCGTCATATTCGGATTCGGCGACATAACCAACGAGCGGTGCACCAGCACCGGCATCAGACCACAAGTTCTTCTCTTTACGAGATTCATTCTGAGTAATCACGGCATTTGCAGCGTTGAGGATGTTTTGCGTTGAACGGTAATTTTGTTCGAGCAATACGGTGGCCGCGTTTGGGTAATCAACCTCGAACTGCAAAATGTTTCGGATTGTTGCCCCACGGAAACCATAAATTGATTGGTCGGCATCTCCCACCACGCAAAGCTCGGCAATCGGAAAGCCATCGCCTTCAGTGCCGGTGAGCTCTTTAACTAAAACATATTGCGCATGGTTGGTGTCCTGGTACTCATCGACCAAGATGTGGCGAAAGCGTGAACGAAAACGGGCTTTGGTTTCAGGGAATTGTTGCAATACCTGCACGGTCTTCATGATTAGATCATCAAAATCTAGAGCGTTAGCTTGTTGGAGCCTTTTCTCATACATCGTGTAGACATCGGCGACAATAGTTTCAAATTGATTTTGGGCAGCAGAAAGATATTGATATGGGGTTTGCAGCTCATTTTTAGCATTGGAAATTAGTGATTGAAATTGTCGAGGCGGATAGCGCTTGGGATCGAGGTTAAGGGTTTCCATTACCCGCGAAATTAACTTCTGCGAATCGGCTGAATCGTAAATACTGAAGGTGCTGCTATAGCCCAGACGTTCGATCTCTTGACGAAGCAAGCGCACACAAGCAGAGTGAAATGTAGAGACCCACATGGATTTAGCGATCGGCCCAACTAGTTCGGTGACGCGATCCTTCATCTCGCCAGCAGCCTTATTGGTAAAGGTAATCGCCAAAATTTCGTAAGGCTTTACTGCTCGTGCTGCCATTAAGTAAGCGATGCGACGTGTAAGAACTCGAGTTTTTCCAGAACCAGCGCCAGCTACGACCAAAAGTGGGGCGCCTTCGTGAATGACCGCTTTCTGCTGCTGCGGATTAAGCCCCGCCAGTAGCGCTTGCGTATCAACCATGGCGCGGAGTCTATTAGGCTTAACTGTCATGGAGCCGCTACCAAATTCAGAAATCAAGCGCGTATTAGTCATCAACGCACACCCCGATGACTCAGATTTTGGCGCTTCTGGAACGATCGCGCAATGGGTAAAAGCAGGCATCGAAGTCGCCTACGTTTTCTGCACAAATGGTGATCAAGGCGGCGAAGAGTCAGGGTTTACTAAAGAGGAGATGCCAGCGATTCGCCAGCGCGAACAACGCGAAGCAGGAGCTGCGATCGGCGTCACTGACATTACATTTTTAAATTATGTAGATGGCCATCTCGAACCAACCCTTGGGCTTCGCAAAGATATTGTTCGCCAAATTCGAATTAGCAAACCAGATCGCCTGGTCTGCCAATCACCTGAACGCAATTGGGATCGCATCGGCGCCAGCCACCCAGATCATCTAGCTGCAGGTGAAGCTGCGATTCAAGCCGTTTACCCAGATGCGCGAAATCCTTTTGCATTTACTGACTTGCTTGAAAACGAAGGTTTGCAACCACATCGCGTTAAAGAAGTTTGGATGATGGGATTTGCAAACCCAGATCACTGGGTAGATATCACCGATACTTTTGATCTAAAGATGAAAGCGCTCCGCGCTCACGCTTCACAAACTTCGCATAATAAAGAGTTAGAAAATATGGTTCGCGAATGGGGTCAGCGCAATGCAGGTATAGGTGGCTTGCCTGAGGGTCGTATCGCTGAAGCTTTTAAGATCGTTAATACCAACTAATTAATTAACGAACCGTCACCGATTTAATCTCGATCGGTTGTACAGGTATTCCATCTCCCGCGTAATACGCATTCCCTGATGCTTGATCAACTTGGTATGCACCTACTTTTTCAATGCGTAGCAATAGCGGCAAGCCAGTTTTGATCTTGCCCCAGATTGTGTAGCTCGGCGGAAGTGTTGTGTCTTTATAGACCAAGAAGAATTGGCTGCCATTGGTATTTGGACCAGAGTTAGCCATAGCTACTGTTCCGGCTGGGTAGGTCA
>JBEAMT010000006.1:0-3346 GCA_041165825.1 Actinomycetota bacterium
CGCGTTTTCTCGGCTCACTACTTGAGTTTCCAAAACCCCTAATTGCTGCAGTAAAGGGAAATGCCGTCGGAGTCGGAACAACTATGTTGCTCCATTGCGATGTTGTAGTAGCAGGACCAACTGCAAAGTTTTCAATGCCATTTGCATCGCTTGGATTAGTTCCCGAAGCCGGTTCAAGTTATCTCTTCCCGCTTTTAGTGGGCTATCAAAGAGCTGCCAAGATTTTTATGACTGGTGAAAGTTTTGACGCTGAAAGCGCGGTCAATATGGGTCTAGTTGCATCTATCGCATCTGATCCGCTTCGCGAGGCGATGGAGATTGCAACTCACATTTCAGAGCAACCACCACAGGCGATGATCAACACCAAGGCGCTTTTAAAGGCCAGCAAGCACGATGCAGTTGCCGCGGTAATGAAAGCAGAATTTGAACTCTTCTCACTCGCCCTTCAATCCGAAGAAGCGATGGAAGCGTTTATGAACTTTATGGCTAAGAAAGGTAAGTAATGACAATCTCTGGAGATCTTTCAGGAAAGCGAATCTTTGTTACTGGAGGATCGCGCGGTATCGGTTTAGCGATCGCCCTACGTGCGGCGCGAGATGGCGCTTGCGTTGCGATTGCAGCCAAGACTTCAGAGCCCAATCCAAAGTTACCGGGCACAATTCACTCCGCAGCTCAAGAAATCCGGGGCGCTGGTGGAATAGCGCTGCCTATCCAATGTGATCTAAGAGATGAAGAGCAGATTGCCGCAGCCGTGAATCAAGCGGCGCAAGAATTTGGCGGTATCGACATTTTGATCAATAACGCAAGCGCCATCAATCTAACGCCAACAGAGGCCACACCAGCCAAGCGTTTTGATTTGATGTTTGATGTAAATGTTCGCGGAACCTTTTTAACTTCTCAAGCTGCGATTCCGCACCTTCGTGAATCTGCAAAGGCGGGACGCAATCCGCATATCCTCACTCTTTCTCCACCTTTATCGATGAAGGCCAAGTGGTTCCAGCACCATGTTGCCTACACAATGGCGAAGTACGGGATGTCAATGTGCGTACTTGGGATGTCAGAAGAGTTCCGCAAAACAGGAATCGCCGTAAATGCGCTCTGGCCACGAACTGCGATAGATACTGCAGCTTTGCAGATGATTCCTGGCGTGGATACTGCTGCATGCAGAACGCCAGAGATTTTGGCTGATGCTGCATATGTAATTCTTAACCGCGAATCCAAGGAATGCACCGGAAACTTTTTTGTCGATGATGAAGTTCTAGCATCAGTTGGCGTTACCGATCTCTATAAATATTCAGTCGTTCCTGGAACAACGGATTTTCTTCTTGACTTCTTTCTCGATTAAAAATCACAGCCAGGTAATACAGCAGCTGCTAGAGAATCCAAACTATTTAGAGATCTTTTCTACGTATGCGCCGGCACATAAATTTATAGAGGCAGTTGTAACTCCAGAGAGCCTTAGTTTTTCAGTTAACGATGAAGATGGAACTGTCTTTGCCATGGCGCTCGGCTCCAATCCTGTTATTTTAGGCGGAGATAAGATTGCAACTTCTAGAGGCCTAGCTATGGATTTAACTAGGTTTACTTTGCAAGGCAGTTGGGACTTTTATTCAATTGATACAACTGGCTTCGAGAGATTTGATCGTGCTGTAGAGGGTTCCGACGACTCGGAAATCAGAGAGTTTTTAGAGGCTCATGCACCGAAATCTTCTGTCTGGCCAGGCAATGAAGAGATTCTCTTCTGGGGTGAAATACGTGATCAAGGTCTATTGGTTGCAACCGGCGCTCTTGTGAAATGGAGAACTGGACAAGTTATGTTCGCGTCGATCGCGGTACATAGAGAATTTCGCAAAAAAGGACTTGCTCAGCGTTTAGTTTCTGAGATGTTATCTAGCGCAACCCAGCGCGGCATAAGGCATGTAGGTCTTGGAGTCTTTTCTGAGAATGTAGCTGCAAAGCGAGCTTACGAGAGGGTCGGCTTTTCTTTGATTGGCGAATTCACTTCATATTCCCTGGCTAAACTATAGGAAGCAATTGCACTTTGGAAACCAAATGAAAGAAGCGCTTAATTGAACTTAGAACTCAATGGCACAAATGTGATCGCTGAAAACGAGCGAAGTGGAAAAGCTTCATCCTTGTTCTGGCCTTGGTGTGGTGCCAACGTCTCACTATTAGCGCTTTCGTATGGTTCATTCTTTCTAGGTTTTGGCATCTCTTTTTGGCAGGCTACTTTCGCCGCGATCATCGGAACCGTTCTATCTTTCTTGTTGGTTGGATTTAGCTCACTGGCAGGAAAGAAATCAAACGCTCCGACGATGGTTCTCTCGCGAGCAGTCTTTGGTGTGAAGGGCAATGTCATACCGGGGTTCATGTCATATCTAGTATTCGTGGGCTGGGAGACTGTTTTAGTTTCGCTTGCAACTTTAGCGACCGGAACTATTTTTATGCGCATCGGTGATATCGATAGAAACTTGTCGATGGCTATTGGTTTTGCAATTGCAGTGGCTCTAACGTTGTATGGGGGAGTGCTCGGCCATACAGTGATTATGCGCCTTCAAAAGTACCTAACTTTGATTACTAGTTTTGCAACGCTGCTTTATATCGCCCTTACCATTGATGAAGTTTATTGGGAGAAAGTCACAGCGTTACCTATGGGAAACACCCAAGCATTTGTCGGTGCTCTTATCTTTGGCGTCACGGGGATAGGACTTGGATGGGTTAATACGGCGGCAGATTATTCAAGATATTTACCAAGGAACATCTCAAGTAAATCCGTAGTCGGCTGGACTGTGCTTGGCGCATCAATAGTGCCAATCATTCTGGTTATTTATGGCGCTGCGCTCTCAGGCAGTGATCCAAAGCTAGGCGAAGCGATCGCGATGGATCCTATCGGCGCTCTTACCGCGCTACTTCCTACTTGGTATCTAGCAATCTTTGCTCTTATCGCGATATTAGGTTTAGTCGGTGGTGCAATTCTTGACTTGTACTCATCTGGGTTGACTTTACTTGCCATAGGAATGCCAATAAAGCGCTATGTCGCGGCAGCGATCGATGGATTTATCATGTTAATAGGCTGTATCTATTTAGTTTGGATTGCAGATAACTTTTTCTATCCATTCCAGGGATTCCTCATTACGCTCGGTGTACCAATCGCGACTTGGTCAGCGATATTCGTGACCGATGTGTTACTGCGAAAGCGCGCATATTCAGAAATAGATCTATATAAAGAGAGCGGAAAGTACGGCTCCTGGAATAAGAGATCTCTCTCAATCATGGCGATCGGTACCTTTATTGGCTGGGGTTTTGTGACAAATACATTTGCAAGTTGGCTCTCTTGGCAAGGCTA
>JBEAMT010000007.1:0-3084 GCA_041165825.1 Actinomycetota bacterium
GCCTCGCATCGCGATTGGCGCCGCAATCAACTGATTTCTGCAGCCACCCAGATCGCACTAGAGGAAAGCTCTGCGAGTATCTCTATTGCCGCGGTTGCTGCGCGCGCTGGGCTCTCGCGAACTTCGGTCTATGAATACTTTTCAAGCAGCCAAGATCTAGTCGCTGATCTTTTGATTGAAGAGTTAAAGAATTTCGGCGAACTCTTGCGTTCTGCAATCGAGGATGAGAGCGATCCAATCGCTGCGTTAACGCTTTGGATTGAAACATCCCTCAACTACGTTGGAGATGGACGACATCTGCTCGCCAAGTCACTTCACGCTACAACCTTGCCGCGAGAGCGAAACGCCGAAATAGGCGCTGCCCACCGTCAGATGTTGGCACCACTTAGCAAAACTTTTGCCGCTCTTGGCATCACCGATACCGCGCGCGCTTTGGCGCAGTTGCAGGCGATCACAGATGTGGCAACTCGCCGCATCGAATCAGGTGTAGCCACGGCTCAAGAAGAGATCGCGGTTACCACCGACTTCTATATCTCCGGAATTACAGCTTTAGCTAACTCTAATTCGTAGCTCTTGCTTAAGCGCTAGCCACATACCTTCCTTGGCTGGGGCTGTTGCAACGATGGTGCAGATCCCGCGCTTTTGCGCTTCTACTAGATTTAACTCAACGCGGCAGTTCTTACTCAAACTCTTGTAAGAAATTGTTTCGCCGAAATTTGTTTCAGCAGGCATCGCTTTTGGCTTACCTTTTTTGAGTTCCTTGGTAGCGCGCTCAACTTTCTGGGTTCCAGGTTCCAGAATAAATGGATAGTTTGCAGAGCTTGCGGCAACTTTGTCGTTGCCTGCAGTTCGATGGGCCAACGCACATTGCCCCGCTCCCTTAAGCGCTGTTAAAACTCCATCAGCGTAAGAACATTCAGGGGTAAGTGAAGTCAAAGTAACTGGCAGACCTGATTGAGATGTCGCAACAATCTTTGCGTTCTGGCGATATGCCAAGTTCATAGGTACGTTACGAGTTAATTGCTTACCGTTTAAAGTAACGGTTACAACATCGGCCGGTAGTACCGGCGCTGCTGCACCTGCGCGGAAGGTGATTGGTAAGAATAAATCTTCGCTGGTATCCGCTGTCGCCGTACGGTCTAGCCGAAAGAAGAGTCCGCAAGAAGTCTTAGTGCAGTCAACGCTAACGCCGCGACCAGTGATTGTTGAAGCAACTTTAAAAGCGATTGGTCCAGTTGCACTTACTGAACCGACTTCACCTTTCGTGCTGATCCAGAGTTGTAATTCATCGCTGCAGGTGGCTGGACGAGCACCAGCAACAGGTGCGATGCATTGCTGCATATACATCCCGCCCTTATCGGTAAATTTTGTAAACCCACCATTGATGGTGGCACCCGCTGGGTCAAGGTTGGTCAGCGGCCCGCTTTGGAAGACAAATGTCTCAGCGTAGGCACTTGGCGCACTAAAGACAGGGATGGCCAGTGCTAAAACTGAGATGAGAGTGATAATTTTCTTCATATTTTTATCCTTTTCTTAAATGTGACCGGAATAAATAGATCCCGTGATCTATCTCCTTCACGTAGATGATCTGATCTAACAGTTAAAGCACATTTACTTTTGCGGCAATCGATCTTGCCGATTCGATCTGAAACTTCAACTTTCTTACTAAATCTTCCACCGGCTCGAAATGGTTCAGCTAAATTTGCAGCATAAGGAGGAGCGTTCGATGAAATCCAATAAGAAGCTCCACCGATTCCTGATTTATTTACACCACCGCCGCAAGGTGTGGGAGCCATGCCAGTTTTTGGCATGAGGCAATAGGCGAGATAAATCCCGACTGTCTCGTCGAAGCCCCGACCGGTTACCAAAATTTCAGCGAGGCCGTTCTTATCTACCGCTATATTTTTTGCGATTGCACTAATTGATTCGCCAAATTGTCCCTTAACTATCTGCGGCTTTTGTGCAGCGTTACTTGGTGCGCTACTCATTGTGATCACAAGCAACGCACACGTGCCTATTGCAAGAAAAGGCTTTAAACGCATGAGAAAACCTTACTTTTACCCCAGCAATCACTTATCCGACAACCCACCTACATCTGTCAGGTAAAAGATTGAGATGATTTAGGGGTGTTAATGAATGGTCGATACCGGCGCCTTGCAGTGGCCCTCGCCACAGCGATTTTATTAACTGGATGTAGTTCCGGTGAGATACCTGTGCAAGAGATTAAAAGTGCAGCAGCGATCAGTATTGCCGATGGTGGCACTTCATCTGCAAAGCGCGTGGTTGCGCTAGCCAATGGTTCTGCAGAGATTTTGGTTTCACTAGGTTTGAAAGAAATTCTTATTGGACGTGATATCGCCAGCACGGAAGAAGTTCTTCTAGATATTCCAATTGTTACCAATGGACATCAAGTTGTAGCCGAAAACATTTTAAAATTAAACCCAGATCTAGTTCTTATCGATGATGCCACAGGGCCAAAGTCTGCGATAGATACTCTGCGTCAAAGTGGCATCGAAGTTGCGCAGGTGCGACAGGCTTGGACTTTCTCCGATATTGATTTAAAGATCGCAGATATTGCCGCTGCCGTTGGTGCGATTCCTTCAGGCGTAGCTCTAAGTGAAGAGATTGGTCAATCACTGGCTGCTGTTAAGGCTGCTGATCGCAGGGCGAAGATTCTCTTTCTCTACCTGCGGGGCGGAAATTCGATCTACCTACTTGGCGGAAAAGGATCAGGTGCCGACTCTTTAATTTCTGCTATCAACGGCGTAGATGTGGGCGCGCAATTTTCAGCAGATCCATTTACGCCAGCTAGCGCAGAGATCTTGGCAGGGTTAAACCCCGATGTAATTCTGGTGATGAGTAAAGGTCTGGCATCGGTTGGGGGAGTAACCGGTCTACGTGAACTACCTGGTGTGGCCCAAACCGAAGCGGGAAAGAAGGGGCGAATCCTGGCTGTCGATGATTCACTTTTGCTTTCCTTTGGTCCACGAACCCCAGATTTGATATTGCAGATGGCGGCAGCGGTGGAGGAGTTGATGAAATGAAATTACGATTTTCTTTAATTGTCATCGCCCTCAACTTAGC
>JBEAMT010000008.1:0-3122 GCA_041165825.1 Actinomycetota bacterium
GGCAGGTAAATCGAAAAGTTTATTCTGAAGCCGAAGGCAGACTTGATGGTCCTGATGGCGAAATTGCAGTGAGGGCAGCATCGCTATTTGTCATCGTGCCGATGAAACATTTTCTGGAAAATGCTCCGGCCGAATATCTTGAGGGGCTGCGCAAGAATCCAGAACTTCTTACATTCGTGGATCCAGAATTCGATATCAATCCATGAGCAATCTACGGGTATTAATTACTCGGCTAGACCCCGACCTTCCACTACCGAAATATTCAAAAGGGGGAGATGCTGGCGCAGATATCGTTTCGCGTATCGATATCACTCTTGCACCTGGTGAACGTGCGCTGGTACCGACGGGCATCTCAATCGCACTTCCTGATGGCTATGTGGCGTTAGTGCATCCTCGTTCTGGGTTAGCAATTAAACATGGAGTCACAATGGTCAATGCCCCGGGCACAGTCGATGCAGGATTTCGTGGCGAACTTCAGTGCATCATGATTAATCACGACCTACACGAAAGTATCTCTTTCAAACGTGGTGATCGCATTGCACAGCTTGTATTTCAAAAAGTTGAGCAAGCCGAGTTCATAGAAGTCCAGGAGTTGCCGGGCTCCGGTCGTGGTTCCGATGGCTTTGGATCGACTGGTCGACAATGAGTCAGCACGAAGATCGCGAAAAAGTATTAAAAGCTTTTGGAGGCAAAAAGGGATTAATCGATTCCGGAATTCCAACGATTCTATTTCTCATCGTCTTCAATATCACTGATAATTTGCAGAACGCTTTATTCGCCTCCATTGGAATCTCTGCACTTTTAACAATTATTCGTCTAGCCATGCGCGATACCGTCCAGCATGCTGTCAGCGGTTTTATCGGAGTTTTAATTTGTGCCTGGTTTGCCAACCGAACAGGTAACGCGAGTGATCTCTACATCCCTAAGTTGTTGACGAATTTGAGCTACGGCACCGTTTACCTCGTTGCAAACCTTGCAGGGTGGCCAGTATTGGGTCTATTGCTTGGTCCAATACTGGGAGAAAATTTGAAATGGCGAAACCATCCAGAACGAAAGCGCGCTTACATACTTGCTAGCTGGCTATGGGTAGCCATGTTCTTCTTGCGGATTGCAGTGCAATATCCAATTTATAGAACTGGAAATGTAAATCTTCTAGGAACAGTTAATTTAGCGATGGGTTATCCGTTATTTCTTGCAACTGCCTATGGTTCGTGGCAGATAATCAAAAACGCTCCACCAATTTCATCAGGAAGCGATGGAGCTACTGGGCGATAAAGCAGCCCTTGATTTGGTCTTCAGCAGCAGCGGAAGCCACAAAAAGTAATTCGTCGCCAGCAGTAAAGACATCGCTAGCCGATGGCGCAATCACTCGACCGTCGCGCACGATGGCAGCTAAGGAAGCATCTTCCGGAAGTGTTACTTCTTCCACGGTTTTTCCAATGCAAATAGCGGAATCTGGCAGGGTTATTTCAACAAGATTTGCCTGTCCTTTTCTAAAGGAGAAGAGACGAACAACATCTCCTACACTGACCGCTTCTTCTACGAGGGCGGCAATAATTCGTGGCGTAGATACAGCAACATCGACGCCCCAAGATTGATCAAAGAGCCATTCATTCTTTGGGTGATTAATTCGTGCAACAACGCGAGGAACGCCGTATTCAGTTTTGGCGAGTAGCGAGGTTACGAGATTTACTTTGTCGTCACCAGTTGCTGCAACGAGTACCTGGCACTTGTTAAGCTGAGCATTATCTAGAGCTGCGATTTCGCAGGCATCTGCCATCAACCACTCTGCATCAGGTACAGAGTCAATCTTCAGCGCTTTTGGGTCGCGATCGATCAGAAGGACTTGATGGCCATTATCAAGAAGTTCGCGTGCGATAGCGCGCCCAACATTCCCAGCCCCAGCGATAGCAATTCTCATGAGTTACTTACCTGGCCCTTGGGAGAGTGCGCTTTCTGCGATTGCCATCTTTTCATCCTGAATAGTCATATGCACGAGATCGCCGTCTTGAAGAACAGTGTGAGGCTCGGGAATCAAGCCCTCGCCGAGTCGCGTTAAGAAAGCAACGCGTGCTTGCGTTGCGGACTCGAGGTCAGTGATAGGGCGCCCGTACCAATCAATGTGGGGATGAACTTCTAGCAGCTGTACTGTGCCAGTTGCATCTCGCCATTCTGAGCGGGCTCCACCTGGTGCAATACGTCGGAGAATCTGATCAGTTGCCCAAATAACTGTTGCAACGGTAGGAATACCAAGCCGTTGATAAATTTCAGCACGCCCTGGATCATAAATTCGAGCCACCACATTTGTAACTCCATAATTTTCGCGAGCAACGCGGGCGGCCAAGATATTTGAATTGTCACCATTACTTACCGCCGCAAATGCATCCGCGCCTTCAATTCCGGCTTCTAGTAGCGTGTCGCGATCAAAGCCCACACCCACAACGGTGCGACCTTTGAAATCTGTTCCAAGTCGACGAAAAGCCTCTTTGGACTGATCGATGATTGCGACTGAATGTCCGGCTGCTTCTAACTCAATAGCGAGTGAAGAACCTACTCGACCGCAACCCATGATGACTACGTGCACAGGGCTAACTTACTACTAGGCTAGCCATTATGTCTGCACACAGTCGAAAAGCTTTATCTGTAGGCGAACAATTGACTGTGACAATCGAAAAAATTGCCCACGGAGGGCATTTCATTGCTCGCCATGAGGGTGCAGTAATTTTTGTGCGTCATGCGATTCCGGAAGAGACCTGCGTTATTGAAATTACTAGCGTTGGTTCATCCTTTAATCGTGCTGATGTCGTAAAAGTTGAAAAGCCATCACCAGATCGTGTGAGCGCTCCTTGCCGCTTTGCGCATCGCCAAGGGTGTGGAGGTTGCGATTTTCAGCACATTTCTCCGGCACGGCAGCGGTTTTTGAAGGCTGAAGTCATTACGGAACAGTTTTCCAGAATCGCGAAGATTGATGTCGCAGTTGAAGTTGAAGAAGTCTCTGCGCCACTTGGATGGCGAACTCGCTGTTCAGTAGCCACTACTAAATCGGGTGCTTTGGGGTTCTATCAAGCAAGAAGCAATTCGATTGTTCCCGTTGATGATTGCCGAATTCTTGTTCCGGAGCT
>JBEAMT010000009.1:0-5402 GCA_041165825.1 Actinomycetota bacterium
CGTTAGATGATGATCAAACGCTATTAGTGCAATCTGGTAAACCAGTTGGAGTCTTTCGTACCCACGAATGGGCACCGCGTGTCTTGATTGCCAATTCAAATTTAGTTGGAGATTGGGCTAACTGGCCAGAATTTCGTAGGTTAGAAAATCTAGGTTTAACGATGTACGGGCAGATGACTGCTGGATCTTGGATCTACATTGGCACGCAAGGAATTCTGCAGGGTACATACGAAACATTTGCAGCAGTTGCTGCTAAACGTTTCAATGGATCACTTCAAGGGACACTGACTTTAACTGGTGGCTGTGGCGGCATGGGTGGAGCGCAACCCTTAGCTGTAACCATGAACGGCGGAGTCTGTTTAGTTATTGATATTGATAAATCGCGCCTTGATAAACGAGTTCACGATCGTTACTTAGATGAAGTTGCCGATAATTTAGATGATGCAATTGCCCGAGTGATCAAAGCCAAGAACGCAGGCGTTCCACTTTCCGTTGGTCTGCTTGGAAATACTGCCGAACTCTTTCCTTTATTGCTCAAGATGGATATCGGGATCGATATCGTTACAGATCAGACATCGGCTCACGATCCACTTTCTTATGTTCCAGTTGGTGTCTCGTTCCATGATTCAGCGCGCGTTGCTAAAGAGGATCCCGTCGATTACACCAAGCGCGCCCAAGCATCTATGGCAGCTCACGTTGAAGCGATGGTTGGCTTTATGGATAAGGGCGCTGAGGTTTTTGATTACGGCAATTCAATTCGCGATGAAGCTCGCCAAGGTGGCTTTAGCCGCGCCTTCGCATTTCCTGGCTTTGTTCCCGCCTATATCCGCCCACTTTTCTGCGAGGGAAAGGGACCTTTCCGTTGGGTTGCACTTTCTGGCGATCCTAAAGATATCTACCGAACCGATAAGGCAGTCCTAGATCTATTTCCAGAGAATGAACATTTAAATCGCTGGATAACCATGGCGCAAGAGAAAGTTGCATTCCAAGGACTTCCTGCGCGAATCTGTTGGTTAGGTTATGGCGAACGTGATAAGGCCGGACTTGCATTTAATGATTTAGTTGCCAAAGGTGAAGTTTCAGCGCCAATCGTTATCGGCCGCGATCATTTAGATTGCGGATCTGTTGCATCTCCATACCGCGAAACCGAAGCGATGCTCGATGGATCAGATGCGATCGCTGATTGGCCGCTACTTAACGCGATGATTAATGTCGCATCAGGTGCATCGTGGGTTTCACTTCACCACGGTGGCGGAGTCGGTATGGGTCGATCTATCCACTCTGGTCAAGTATCCGTTGCTGATGGAACAAAGTTAGCCGCGGCAAAACTTGAGCGAGTGCTTACAAATGATCCAGGCATGGGTGTTATTCGCCATGCTGATGCGGGATATGACATTGCAGTAGATACCGCAAAGCACCGCCATGTGCATGTACCAATGCTGGATATCGAATAAGAAAAATGTCTAAAACGCTCTTTGACAATATTTCGCTGCTTGTAACAAATGATCCAGCGCATGATGGGACTCCGCTTGGAATTATTAACGACGGCGCGGTATTGATTGAAGATGGAAAGATCGATTGGATCGGTGAATGCGCCAAAGCACCACGTGCAGATGCAGAAGAAATAATTGATGTAAATGATCGATGTGTTATTCCTGGCTTTGTCGATAGCCACAACCATCTTGTTTTCGCAGGAGATCGTAGCGTCGAATTTCGAGCCAGAATGCAGGGCGAGAAATACACCGCTGGCGGAATTAACTACACAGTTGAGAAAACCAGACTGGCCACTCGTGAAACGCTTTTTTCCAACGTTAAGTCACTTGTTTCAGAGGCAAACTCAACTGGTACAACCACCCTTGAAATCAAATCTGGCTATGGGCTAACGCCGGCGCACGAAAAGCGCTCACTAGATATCGCTCGCGAATTTACCGAAGAGACAACCTTCTTAGGCGCACACATTGTTCCATCTGAGTTTGTTGGTAACGCTGATGAATATGTATCTCTAGTAATTGGTGAAATGCTTGATGAAGTCAAGGCAAGTTCTAAGTGGATAGATGTTTTCTGCGATCGGGGAGCCTTTACCCCTGACCAAACGCGCACAATTCTTAAAGCTGGAATCGCAAAAGGTTTAGCGCCACGGCTACATGCCAACCAATTGGAAGCCGGAGAAGGAATAGCGATAGGTGTCGGACTCGATGCGGCATCTGTTGATCACGTCTCACACTTCACCGATGATGATATTGAGCTACTTTCAAAATCGAATACCGTCGCTACCTTTCTTCCTGGCGCTGAGTTTTCTACTCGCTCTAAATATCCCGATGCCCGCAGAATGCTCGAGGCTGGCGTTAATCTGGCAATTGCATCTGATTGCAACCCAGGAAGTTCTTACACAAACAATATGCAATTTATTATTGCGCTGGCGGTACGAGAATGTTTCTTCACCCCCGAACAAGCGCTCTGGTCGGCAACTGCTGGTGGCGCAAAAGCGCTTCGTCGAAGTGATGTCGGCGTTCTTAAAGTCGGCACAAATGCAGACTTACTTCTATTAAATTCTCCTTCATACATCCACCTGGCATATCGACCAGGTGTAAATCTGATAGAACAGGTATGGCGCAATGGCGAACGGATCAAATAACAAATACCCAACCAAGGTTTCACTCAGCACCAACGGAGTAACTTTTGAGGATGTAATTGCGGTCGCACGCTTTGGCGCAAAAATTGAACTTGATGCGAAGGCAATTTCCGCGATCTCTGAATCACGCGCCTACATCGAAAAATATGCAGCTGGAGATATTCCGGTCTATGGGGTTTCAACTGGCTTCGGCGCACTTGCTACTAGACACATTGATATCAAAGATCGCGTACAACTTCAGAAATCACTTATTCGTTCGCACGCTGCAGGTATGGGTCCCGCCGTTGAGAAAGAGGTAGTTCGCGCCTTAATGTTCTTGCGCCTTCGCACAATGGCATCGGGACGCACTGGCGTTCGCGTTGAATTAGCTCAGGCTTTTGTTGATTTCCTTAACGCCGATATAACTCCCGTTGTTCCTGAGTTTGGCTCTCTTGGTTGCAGTGGAGATTTAGCACCACTTTCGCATTGCGCTCTATCAATTATGGGAGAAGGAAAGGTTCACAACCCGGCTGGCGAAATAGTTGATTCACTTGTTGCAATGCAAACTGCGGGAATTAAGCCAGTTGAACTGGAAGAGAAGGAAGGGCTGGCTTTAATCAACGGCACCGATGGAATGCTCGGAATGTTGATTATGGCGGTTACCGATCTTGAAGAGTTATCAAAGGTTGCAGATATCACCGCAGCGATGAGCATCGAAGGTTTACTTGGCACGGATAAAGTCTTTGCTCCAGAACTTCATTTCCCGCTTCGACCACAAGTTGGTCAGGCAGTTAGCGCAGCCAATATCTTTGGAATGCTAAAGAATTCAGCGATAGTGGCTTCACACATCAACGACACATCACAGGTACAGGATGCATATTCACTTCGGTGTGCCCCACAGGTTGCCGGTGCCGTTCGCGACACCATCTCTCATGCAAAAACTATTGCACAGCGCGAACTAGAAAGTTCAATTGACAATCCAGTTGTATTGCCCGATGGAAGAGTTCAATCAAACGGCAATTTCCATGGCGCACCTGTTGCCTATGTTTTAGATTTCTTAGCTATCGCTGCAACAGACCTCGGATCAATCGCCGAGCGCCGCACAGATAGAGCTTTAGATCGCGCCCGTTCTCACGGCTTGCCTCCCTTCTTAGCTGAAGATCCAGGCGTTGATTCAGGTTTAATGATTGCGCAATACACGCAAGCCGGGTTAGTTAGCGAAAATAAACGTTTGGCATCGCCTGCCAGCGTTGATTCAATTCCAAGTTCTGCGATGCAAGAAGACCACGTCTCGATGGGTTGGAGCGCAGCTCGCAAACTTCGCAAAGTCGTGGATAACCTCTCAAGAATTCTCGCTATCGAGCTCGTTACCGCAGCGCGCGCGATCGAATTGCGCACCGGTCTAAAGCCAGCGCCGGCAACTGAGAGCGTTATTAAAGAACTACGTAAATCAGTGAAAGGTCCTGGGCCAGACCGGTTTATATCTCCAGAACTTGAAGCGGCGGATCTGCTTGTGAAAACTGGAATAGTTAGTTCTGCTGCTAAAAAAGTATTTACTGAACTTAGTTAACGACTAGCAACTCCAGCCGCAGCCTCTAGAACTAAAAGCGCTGCCAGCCGAATTGTTCTTTGATCTGGTGTATCCAAAGCCGCATCTATTTCGGTGATGTCAATCGCCCGGACTCTTAAATCTTTTGCCACTAAACGAACCGCGTTACGAAGTTCATCTGCGGTAATTCCACCTGGAACAGATGCCGGACATGCAGGCGCTACAGATCGATCACAAACATCAACATCTACATCTACATAAATCTCTCGACCATTTGCACCAGCAATTGCTAAAGCATCGGTGACAATCTTTTCTATAGATTGGCTGCGCATCATCGCTCGATTAATAACTGTGATTCCGTTATCTTCTGCCCGCTTTGAATATGCAGCGCTATTGGCAAAGTCTGAAATACCGATCTGCACTATGTTTTTTCCGGGCAACCCAGACTGTATTAAGCGCCAGATAGGTGAACCATTTGATTGTCCATCACGTAGATCGTGATGTGCATCAAAGGTAATTACGCCAATGTTAGAAAGGTCTTTCCAAAGCCCGCGTGCAACTGAATATGTAATTGAATTATCGCCGCCTAGCACCATTACTAACTTATGGTTAGCAAGTAAATTATCAACCGCTTTAGCGACCTTGGCTTCGCCATCTGCAAAATCTGGATCTGTTACGTCACCAAGATCGACCATTTCAAGTTTGGTTAAATCCGTTTTGGTAGAACCGGTGAAAGTTGAATAACGCGCTAGCGCTTCTCTAATCGCTGCAGGTGTCAAATTTGCTGATGTTGGTGAGAGCGAACTCTTATGCGCCGGGATTCCTATGAGTGCAAAATCAGAGGCGCTCAAACCTGCGGTAAATAAGGTATTTGCGCGTGACCATTTCTCATCGTGTGAGAGTTTCTGTGCGCACATATGCCAATGGTACGTCTATTCAGAAATAACTGACTAACTACTTATTGAAAAGCAGGCGTATTATTAGCGGCTGAAGAGTCGCCCGGATCACCGCGTTGTAGTAATACACCGAGGAAAGTCCGGACTTCACAGAGCAAGGTGGTGGGTAACGCCCACCCGGAGAAATCCGCGGGATTAGTGCCACAGAAAATAGACCGCACATGCAAATGTGTAAGGGTGAAACGGTGGTGTAAGAGACCACCAGTATTTGTAGTGATGCAGATAGCTTGGTAAACCCCACCTGAAGCAAGACCACGCAGATGGCGTTTGAGAACTGCTCGTTCGA
>JBEAMT010000010.1:0-15791 GCA_041165825.1 Actinomycetota bacterium
TTAAAGACCCAAAAAATGTGTATATATCGATTTTCACGTTCTCTATCGATTCGAAGGGTGACAAAAAGGGGGTAGTTCCTGTTTCCAGGAAAAAGGTTGAAAGCGTTTTCTAGATATGTCGATAAAACTTGATAGATATAATGACCGGTTTCATACTTAACAGGTACTATTTACCAATGTCATCGGTTCGAGCAATAAGAGGCGCTGTACAAGCAGCCGCCAATACCGCCACAGCAATCGGTGAGGCGACGAAAAAACTCTTGGCAGAGATGGTGAGTGCAAATGGACTCTCCGTTGATGATTTCATCTCGGTTATCTTTACCGTTAGTCCAGATCTTGATGCTGCCTTTCCGGCAAGCTCGGCGCGTGAAGTTGGCTTTACCGATGTACCTCTGCTTTGCGCCGTTGAAATCGGGGTTCCTGGTTCACTCGAACGCACAATTCGAATCATGGCGCACGTTCAATCAACCCTTGAAAAGTCCGATATTTCGCATATATACCTAGGCGGTGCCCAGGTACTACGCCGCGATATCGCACAATAGGCGGGTCGAAAGTGTCTTTTTCATCAATACGCATCGTTGGTTCAGGCCTTATCGGCACATCAATCGGATTAGGCTTGGCATCTCGGGGCGTAGAAGTCGAGATGATTGATTTAGACACCAGCGCCCAGAAGTTGGCTCAAGATTTAATTGCCTCAAAGAACGTCCACCAACCACAAAATCCGGAGGTAGTGCTCTTTGCCATACCCGCCTCTAATCTTCTAAAGAGCGTTGAAAGCGAATTTGCACTCAACCCAGGATCGAAATTTATAGATATCGCCAGTGTAAAAACTAAACCTCAACTAGATATATCAGCATCTTCCATTCCTAGCTCAAGATTTTTGGCGACCCATCCAATGGCTGGACGTGAAGTTGGGGGAGCCGCTAGCGCAAGAGCAGACCTCTTCCAGGGCCGGAGTTGGATCTATTCGTCGACCTACTCAGATGGTTCGCGAGTCGACGGCGACGTAGTTGCTGCCGGTCTATGGATGATCGAAACACTTGGCGCTAGCGCTATTGAGATGTCAGCCAAGGCTCACGATAAGGCAGTTGCTTTGGTCTCTCACCTACCTCAACTAGTTGCCTCGCTCCTTGCCTCGCAACTCAGAGGGGCAGAGCCAAACGAATTAGATCTGGCTGGAGCTGGTCTGCGCGATACAACTCGGATCGCCGCCTCAGATCCAAAGTTATGGCAAGAGATCATTTCAAATAATGCTGATCATGTACTGCCCCTGTTAATTAATCTACAAAACGATCTTAGCTCTTTGATAAATTCTTTGGAGAAGAACGAGTCAGTCGAAGGATTGATCGCAGCTGGAAACCTAGGAAGGTCCCTTATTCCGGGCAAACATGGAGGCCGAGCACGTGATTACACGATGTTGCCTGTAGTGATCGAAGATAAGCCCGGTCAACTTGCGGCGTTATTCGATGAATGCGCAAAGGCGAAAGTTAACGTGGAAGATCTAACCATCGAACATTCACCAGGACAGTTCACCGGACTGATTACCTTGGCATTATCAGCAAACGATGCGCAAGTATTGCAAGAACATTTAGAAAAATCGGGATGGAACGTTCACGCTCCAAGATAGAATAACGATAAGTGAAGAGCCTTTAGAAACCGCGCAGGGCAATGATGGGATGTAAGTAAAAATGATCGTCGTAGCCATCGATGGACCAAGCGGTGCCGGAAAATCTAGTACCTCAAAATTAGTGGCCAGTCGCGCTGGTTGGAATTATTTAGACACTGGTGCTTTATATCGAGCAGTCGCCTGGCTTTCCCTACGCGAAAAAATTTCAAGTAGTGAAGAGATTTTAAAGGCGTTGGCTAACAACACAATCCACTTCGTTGCAGATCCAAAAAATCCTCAAGTTTTTGTTGGTGATGTAAATGTGACAGCTGATATCCGAAATGCAGAAGTTACTGCGGCAGTAAGTTCGATAAGTGCACTCCCAGAAATTCGCGCCTCACTCCTGACATTGCAGCGAAAATTAATTAGCGAAGCAGAGCGTGGAATAGTTGTCGAAGGACGCGATATAGGTACCGTGGTTGTTCCAGATGCACCGTTAAAGATTTATCTACAAGCAGATATTGCGGCACGCGCTGCAAGGCGATCTACGGAATTATCAGCGCCAGTTGCTAGCGTTTCGACTGCACTAACTCAGCGGGATGAGATTGATTCAACTCGTGCGGTATCTCCGCTGGCAAAAGCTAGCGATGCGGTTTTGATAGATTCAACCGAACTTGACCTCGAGGAAACTGTTGATCGAGTTTGGGAGTTGCTTAAAGAACGTTCGTTACTTGGTTTGCCGATTGTTGCCATCTTGGGAAGACCTAATGTTGGCAAGTCAACTTTAATCAATCGTTTCATTGGTCGCAGAGAGGCGATCGTCGAGGATACTCCTGGAGTTACGCGAGATCGCGTCCAGTACGAGTGCGAATGGGGCGGTCGTCGCTTCATCATTATGGACACCGGTGGATGGGAGTCAAAACCGGATGGAATTTCGGTGCAGGTTTCTGCATCTGCTGAGTTGGCTATGCAAGAAGCGGATGTTCTTGCCTTCGTTGTTGATGCTCACGTGGGCGCTTTAGATGAAGATGACATCCTTGTTCAAGAACTTCGTAAAGTTAAAAAACCAATGATTTTAATTGCCAATAAAGTAGATAGCGATGTTGATGAGGCGGATGCGCATGCCCTTTGGAACTTAGGATTAGGCGAACCGAGGTTTGTTTCTGCTCTTCACGGTCGTGGCAGCGGTGATTTGCTTGATCACATCGTTCGCGAGATGCCTGAAGTAGGCGGAGCGCAAACACAAGATGGCTATCGCAAGATTGCCCTGATAGGTCGTCCAAATGTTGGCAAGTCAAGTCTGCTAAATGCACTTGCTGGTGAGAATCGCTCAATTGTTGACGATGTTGCAGGAACAACTCGAGATCCGGTAGACGAGCTAATTGAATTTGGGGGATCCATCTGGCGCTTCATCGATACCGCCGGCTTGCGAAAACGCGCTAATCAGGCAAGCGGTACAGATTATTACGCAACACTCCGCACCGCTGCGGCGTTAGAAAGGTGTGAATGCGCAGTCGTGGTTCTCGATGCATCGGTGCCCATTTCAGAACAAGATCTTCGGGTCATTACAATGGTCGAAGAAGCGGGCAAGGCGATGGTCATCGTTATGAACAAATGGGATCTAGTCGATGAAGACCGGCGCGATCAGTTAGATAAAGAGATCGACCGCCATCTCGATCAAGTGGAATGGGCGCAACGTGTAAACGTGGCCGCTAAGACTGGTTGGCACCGGGATCGTTTGGCGCCAGCGCTTCGTACAGCAATTGATAGTTGGGAGCGGCGTGTTCCAACAGCAAAACTCAACTCATTCCTAGGTGCACTCATTGGAGCAACTCCGCCGCCCGTTCGTGGAGGCAAGCAACCAAAAATTTATTATGCGACTCAAGCCGGCATAGCTCCACCGAAGTTTGTTATCTTCTCCAGCGGCTGGATCGAACCTTCATATCGCCGCTTCATCGAACGTCGTCTGCGTGAAGAGTTCGGCTTCCCTGGCACCCCAGTCCAAGTGGCGGTTCGGGTAAAAGAGCGCGACTGATGACCTTTATGAAGCGCTTAACCCTCGTAACTGTTCCAAATGCGCTTACCTTCTTACGTGCTTTGGGCATCCCACTTTTCATCTATCTGGCAGTTGCCCTGGAGGCAGATGGTTGGGCAATTCTGACCTTGGCTATCGGGGGAGCTACTGATTACTTCGATGGCAAAATCGCACGCGCTTGGGGCCAAGAATCACGTTTTGGCGAGTTAGCAGATCCTGCAATCGATCGTCTTTATATAGTGGCAACGCTGATTGTTCTATATATTCGCGACGCGATTCCGCTCTGGGTGATCTTGGTTTTAATTATCCGCGACTTAGTGCTCGCAGTAGCCACGCTAGCGCTTACCGCGAAGTCTCTACCACCACTCAAGGTAACCTATCTTGGAAAAGCTGCGACATTTAACCTTCTCTATGCCTTCCCATTTCTTCTCCTGGCGCTTAACTCAAACTGGTATGGAACCTTGGCTTATATATTCGGCTGGAGTTTTGCCATTTGGGGGATAGCTCTCTACCTCTTCACCGGCTTGAATTACCTAGGTGTTGCGGTTACAACCTTGAGAAAATCGCGATAGTTTTCTCCCATTAATTAAGGGAGTTTTTAGTGTCATCAATTCCGGATAACTTGCAATACACAAAAGAGCACGAGTGGGTTTTGGCATCTGGAAATACCTTCCGCATGGGCATCACTGATTACGCTCAAGGCGCTCTTGGAGATATCGTTTATGTACAACTTCCGAAGATTGGCGAGTCAGTAACTGCGGATAAAGTTTGTGGTGAGGTTGAATCAACTAAGAGCGTCTCTGAAATCTTCGCTCCAGTTTCAGGAAAAATCGTTGCTATAAATGAAAGCCTTAACGATTCTCCGGAGACAATCAACTCGGATCCATATGGAGCGGGCTGGCTTGCCGAAATTGAAGTGGCATCGCTTCCCGAGGGCTTACTATCAGCCGAGCAGTACCGTCAAATTACCGCGTAGATACCGTTCGTTTTCCCCATTAATTGCGCCCTGTTTTCCACTTGATTTCTTTGCCTTCTCTCTCTAATGTCAGCCTCAGGTTGAAGTTGAACCTCGCAGACAGATAGGTGAAGGGAGTGCGCTATGAACCAACCTAAGGCCGACGGCGAACTCACTAGCACACTGCATCTCGGACTTCGTTCAGTAGTAGATGGTTCCCCAGAGAGTGCACTTAACGCATTTCTCTCATCTGCAAGCGAGCAAGACCGTGTTGCAATCACCGCTGTCATCGACGGACCTGCCGATCGTGCAATGGTGGTAATCCATCGAGGTCCTGCGAAAGGAGCAAGGTTTCTCATTAATCAAGAGATTGTAGCTATTGGCCGTTCTATCGAATCGCCGATCTTTTTAGATGATGTAACGGTCTCTCGAAAGCACGCGCTAATTGTCAAAGAAGCCGACTCTTTTAAAATTCAAGACCAAGGCAGCCTAAACGGAACATACGTCAATAATCAGTCAGTATCTGATGCACCGCTTTCAACAGGCGATGAGATTCAGATCGGCAAATTCCACATGTTATTTATCGCCTCAAAGAAGTTTTAAACCTTTTCAGTATCAGTTTCTAGTAATAGGGGAGAGCATAATGAGCGTTCCAGCACGCGCATACTTAAGTATTGGGGAAGTTCTAACAAAACTTCGGGGAGATTTCCCGGATATTACAATTTCCAAGATTCGATTCTTAGAATCTGAAGGGCTTATTGAGCCGCAGCGAACCCCATCTGGCTATCGCAAATTTACCTCCTCTGATCTCGATCGTTTGCGCTATGTGCTCTTGCTGCAGCGCGATCAATACCTTCCACTACGAGTTATAAAAGAGAATCTCGAAGCTCTCGATCGTGGTTTAGATCCCGCCCCGGCTGGAGGAGTCGCATCACCACGTCCAACCCTTACAACTATTGACCACGACGCATCACCTGAATCCTTTGGTGCAAATTCAGATCTTCGCCTCTCCCGTGATGAACTTCTCAAAGCTAGCGGGCTTGTAGATGAACAATTAGTAGAACTTGAGTCATATGGTTTTATCGCCCTACGTGGTCGCCATTACGATGCAGATGCCTTAGCAGTTGCCAAGGCGGTTGCGGAGATGGCGGGATTTGGAATTGAAACGCGCCATCTTCGTTCATTCAAGTCAGCCGCTGATCGCGAGATTGGATTAATTGAACAAGTCATTACGCCAATTAACCGCCAGAAATCTTCAGATTCAAAAGCGCGAGCTCAAGAGGTCCAGAAGCAGATCGCATCGCTATCAATTCGTTTACATGCCGGGCTAGTACGCGCTGGCCTAAATCGCCCGCGCCCATAATTTACTTCTCAAGATCGGGAGTTAAATGTTGGTAAATATGGAGGTAGTCGGTGTTCGCATCGAGATGCCGTCCAATCAGCCGATAGTTCTTCTTAAGGAGATCGAGGGTTCACGTTTTCTTCCGATCTGGGTCGGAGCCGTTGAAGCAACCTCCATCGCTTTTGCCCAACAAGGTTTAGCAGCACAGCGCCCACTGACCCATGACTTGATGGCAAATCTCTTGGAGGTTGCCGACCTAACGATGACGGCCGTACACATCACCGAACTTAAAGATGGCATCTTCTACGCCGAAATTCAGATCCGCGATAGCCAATCGGCGCTGCTCAAAGTTTCGGCGCGTCCTTCAGATGCGATCGCGATAGCCCTTCGCACAAAGAGCAATATCTTGGCCGACTCGGATCTGCTGGACTTAGTAGGAATTGATATCCCTGAGAGGCTCGTTGAGCCAGATGGCCTAGGGGCGGGTGGCTCACCGGTTGGGGAAGGATCAGATTTGGATCTGGAGCGATTTAGAGAATTCTTGGATCAGATCAACCCTGAGGACTTTGCAGGTTAGTCGGAGAAAGTCTTAACCTCTAGTTGAGGTTTGCCTCGTGTCGGTCGTTGTTTACCGCCTCCTCGACTCGTAGCCTTAGCCAAGAACGAAACCCACCTTCCCTAGCAGAATCGAGAGCGACGTGACCTCCCCAGTTACGCACGAAGGACAGAACGAAATTGGATATCGCGGTGCAACCGCATGTGCGGCAGCCGGAATTTCCTATCGCCAATTAGATTATTGGGCTCGCACTGGATTGCTCGAGCCGAGCGTTCGCACTGCAAGTGGTTCTGGAACAGCTCGCCTCTATGGTTTTCGTGACATTCTTGTTTTAAAAATTGTCAAGCGTTTGTTAGATGCCGGTGTTTCTCTGCAGAACATTCGTACCGCTGTAAATCATCTGCGCAGTCGCGGTGTTGTAGAGCTAGAAAGCATCACCTTGATGAGCGATGGTGCATCTATCTATGAATGCACTAGCGCTGATGAAATTGTTGACTTGTTGCAAGGTGGCCAAGGAGTTTTTGGTATCGCGGTAGGTAAGGTTTGGCATGAGGTTGAGGGTTCACTCGCAACTCTGCAAGGAGAGATCAACGGCGAAATCGTTACCGCAGGTGGCGAAAGTAGCGATGAGCTTTCGTTACGTCGGAAGGCGAAAGGCGCCTAAAAGACATATTCTTCCCCAGTATGTTGCCAATAACTAAATTGGCCATTTATTCGGGGGAGTTATTTTGACTTTAGAACACGGTGCATTCGTTGATCGCCATATCGGCCCAACGCATGCCAATGAAGTTGAAATGCTTGCCCAGCTTGGCTTTGATTCTCTTCAATCATTTATCTCAGCCGTAGTTCCATCTGCAATTGCCATGAAAGAGCCGTTGGAAGAGCATTTACCTAATGCGGTAACCGAAGTTGAGGCGATCAAATTACTTCGCCAGATGGCATCAGAGAATAAAGTTTTTACTTCCCTAATCGGAACCGGATATTACGGAACAGTTACTCCAGCTGTGATCAAAAGAAATGTTCTCGAAAATCCTGCCTGGTATACCGCTTACACGCCATATCAACCAGAAATATCGCAAGGCCGTCTTGAGGCGCTCTTTGCATTTCAAACGGTGGTTTGCGATCTAACAGGTCTGACTATCGCCAACGCTTCGATGCTTGATGAGGGCACCGCTGCAGCCGAAGCAATGACTCTGGCTCGCCGTAACTTTAAAGGCTCCGATGAAGCGGTCTTTGTAATTGATTCTGCACTCCATCCGCAGAGCAAGGCGGTTGTAGCCACCAGAGCCAAGCCACTTGGAATTAAAGTAGTAGAAGTTGAAATAAGAAGCAGTGCAGACATTGCAAATCTCGAATTCTTTGGTGTGCTCGTTCAGTATCCAGATACATTTGGTGAAGTAAGGAATTATTCAGAACTCGCTAGCGTGGTGCATGCAAAAGATGGTTACCTGATCGCCGCTACAGATCTGCTTGCGCTTACTTTGCTAAAGCCTCCAGGGGAGTGGGGCGCAGATGTTGCAATTGGTAGCGCTCAACGCTTCGGTGTCCCAATGGGATTTGGTGGTCCGCATGCCGGTTTTATGTCGGTGCGCGCTGGGCTTGAGCGCTCTTTGCCCGGACGTTTAATTGGACAGAGCGTTGATAGCCATGGAAATCCCGCGTTCCGTTTAGCGCTGCAAACTCGCGAACAACATATTCGACGCGATAAAGCAACCAGCAATATCTGCACTGCACAGGTGCTGCTTGCAAATATGAGCGCTTTCTATGCAATGTGGCATGGGCCAGCCGGTTTGAAAAAGATCGCTAATCGAGTTAACAGCCACACCGAAATCTTTGCCTGCGCCTTAAAGAGCAGAGGCTTTGAAATTGTAAATAAAACTTTCTTCGACACCCTTTCCATCAAAGTAGATAAAGCGGACGAATACCTGAGTAAGGCAAAGTCTAAATCAATTAATCTTCGCAAGTTTTCTGATGATCTGATCGGTCTTTCTTTTGATGAGACCACAACTCTTGAAATACTTAACAACCTGGCGAGTATCTTCGGAGCCGAGATTGACGTCAAAGCGCAGGGGAGTGGTTTACCGGACTTTGCAGTGCGAACAAGTAGCTACCTAGCGCATCCAGTTTTTAATACCTATCACTCTGAGACATCGATGATGCGCTATCTGCGAACTCTCTCAGATCGAGATCTAGCGCTAGATCGCACCATGATTCCGCTGGGATCTTGCACCATGAAGTTAAATGCAGCAACTGAAATGGAGGCGGTTACTTGGCCAGAGTTCTCGGCGCTACACCCGTTTGCACCTGTTGATCAAAGCGCAGGCTCTCGCCGCATGATTAAGGAACTCTCTGATTGGTTGGTGGCCATAACTGGTTACGACGCCGTCTCGCTTCAACCGAATGCCGGGAGTCAGGGAGAATTTGCTGGCTTGCTGGCGATTCGTAATTACCATGATTCACTTGGCGATCACCATCGCACAATATGTTTGATTCCATCTAGCGCCCATGGCACAAATGCGGCAAGCGCAGTTATGGCTGGCATGCAGGTGGTGGTTGTGTCATGCGATGAGCTTGGCAATGTTTCTGTCTCTGATATCAAGGAAAAAATCGCAGAGCATGGAGCTAACTTGGCTGCGCTCATGGTTACTTATCCATCAACACATGGCGTCTTCGAGGCGGCAATTGGTGAAATCTGTGAGCTAGTACATGATGCAGGCGGCCAGGTTTATGTTGATGGCGCGAATCTAAATGCTCTTGTTGGACTTGCCCAACCTGGAAAATTTGGCGCAGATGTTTCGCACCTAAATCTGCATAAAACTTTCTGTATTCCACACGGTGGTGGGGGACCAGGCGTTGGTCCCGTAATCGCTCGCGCACATCTGGCACCTTTCTTACCGAACCATCCACTTGATGAAACAGCTGGACCTGCAACAGGTCCTGGTCCAATTTCTGCAGCACCATTTGGTTCAGCAAGTATCTTGCCGATCTCTTGGAGTTATATTCGTATGATGGGGGGAGCAGGGTTAACTCATGCAACTCAGGTTGCGATCTTGTCAGCCAATTACATGGCCAAGAAACTCGCTCCGTATTATCCAATTTTATATACAGGTGAGGGTGGCTTAATTGCGCATGAGTGCATCTTGGATCTTCGCGAGATCACCAAGGTAAGCGGTGTGACAGTTGACGATATCGCCAAGCGTTTAATGGATTTCGGTTTCCATGCGCCAACGATGAGCTTTCCGGTTCCAGGCACTTTGATGATCGAACCAACAGAGTCCGAAGATGTTCGAGAGATGGATCGCTTTATCAACGCGATGGTTGAGATTCATCGCGAGATTTCTGAGATCACTGTTGGTGCGATTGCGGTTGAAGACTCTGCGCTGCGCCATGCACCACACACTGCGGCCACGGTGATTAGTAGCCAATGGGATCGTCGCTATTCACGCGAAATGGGAGCGTTTCCAGCGCCCGCTGGCGGCCTCATAAGCGGTGAATTGATCGGTACTCAGGGTAAGTATTGGCCGAGCGTTGGCCGCATAGATGGCGCATTTGGCGATCGAAATCTGGTCTGTTCCTGTGCGCCGATCGAGTCTTACGCGTAAACCTGGCGGGGCAGGGCTTATTCTGAGTTACTTAACATAATGTAACTTATCGGCGTTAGGTCTTAGCAGGCGTGAGATGCCCCAACGGGTCGTCTGGAGCAACGCCTCGACAACTATCGCCTGCGACATCTTAGAGACGCCATTTATTCGTTCCACAAAGGTGATTGGAACTTCTTTCTTCTTAGCACCTGCAAGGTGTGCGGCAAGTGCCATCTCGATTTGATAGCAATAACCAGTTGCCTGCATATCGCTAAGTTTTAGCGCCTTTAGAAGTTCAACGCTATAAACCCTAAAACCTCCAGTTAAGTCATTAAGCGGTATTCCGAGAGCTAACTTGGCATAGGCAGTACCGGCGCGAGATAGAAATTGGCGTCTCTTTGGCCAATTAACAACTGATCCGCCAGGGATCCATCGGGTTCCAAGAACAATCAATTTTCCTGGCTCAATTGCTGCAATCATCTTTTCTAAATCGAGAACTCGGTGGGATCCATCGGCATCCATCGTGATGACATGGGTGTAACGCGCATCAGCAAGAACTTGCACAAAACCGGCGCGATAAGCTGCGCCTAAACCACCTTTCCCGGGTCTGCGAAGTATCGATACCCAAGGCAGATGCAAACTATCGACAATATCTGCGGTGCCATCTGGCGAGTTATCGTCAATAACGATTACATCAAAGATATTTTCTTTATTTGCGCGAAAATTTTTCAATTGATCTAAAAGTTCGACAATAGCAACTGCCTCATTATAGGTTGGAATCAGCAAAGCAATCTTCACTGTCATCGAAGGATCTTTCTGCGGGGCCCAATAGCGAAGAAAAGTGAGGTCAGAAGAACCAGAAGGGGAGCCACTCCCCCTAGACGATCGGCAAGTGTTTGATGGTTTGAAATTTTTAGATTGCCAGATATAGAAGTTGAAACATTCTCGGCCGTCCGTGAGATCACAGTACCATTATTGTCGATAAAGGCGGAGATACCAACGGTTGAAACGCTGAGAATCTCGCGAGAATGTTCTACTGCGCGAATCCTCGTAATCGCTAACTGTTGAGCGCTTTCTGGGGTATTGGCGAAGGTGGCGCTATTTGTTTGAACGATGAATGCACCTGCGCCTTTCGCGCTTTCGCGAACTAAACCATCATTGATAATTTCATAACAGATAATCGGGGCGATTTTCTTCCCTGCAATCACGTGCGGTACGAAATTATTGCCCGGCTTAAAATCGTTTACTGATTTTGCAAAAGGTGAGACAAACTCAGCAATTGTGCGAAGCGGCATGTACTCACCAAACGGAGTCAGGTAACGCTTTATGTAGGTCGATTGCGCCTGTCCAGATTCGTTATACATAACCGAAGCATTCGCTGGAGATCCGCTTTCGGTAAGTACTACTCCGGCAATAAGTGGCGTATCAAGCTCTTTAACCAAGGTCTTGATATCTGCCAGAACTTCCGGATAGTTGCGCGGATCGATGTCGATCGCATTTTCTGGCCAAACGACTGCATCGTACTTTTGCATCACCAATTCTCGTGTGGTGTCTCGATGTAAATAAAAGACCGCCTTCGCTCGCGAATTAAAACCCAGACCAACTGATGGTGTATTCCCCTGAATGGCTACTAAAGAAATCTTTTCTGATGAAGTTGGATTGTTTGGGAAAAGGGCAACAATGAGAAAAGAGAGTGCTACTAGAGCGATTGACCGAATCTTAAGGCGATGCAAAGCCAGCGCAGAGAGCAGGGTCACAAAGCTAAGTAGCAGTACTCCCCCAATAGAAACCAATGGCAGAAGCGGCGACTCAACTTGGCTAAAAGCGATTCTGGTCCAGGCAAAACCACCAAAAGGAAAGCGTGCTCGAACTTCTTCGCAAAATAAGAAGGTAAGAACAACCCAGCGTAGTGAACTTGTTTTTCGGTAAACCCATCCAAGCGGAAGATAGAAAGTTGCCTGTAGCAAAGTTAATAAGAGCCACGGCAGCGCACCGACATACTTACTACTCCAATGAAGAACCATCCCGTTAAGAATTGCGCCGAAAATGAATGAGGATAAGACCGGTCTTCTACTTTTCGATAAACTCTTAAAGAAGAGCGCATAGCCAAAGAGCGCGAGATACCAGATACCTATCGGCTCAAACGCTGCACTTGCAAGAAGTGCAGAAAGTAAGAAAATCACCATTTGAGTGCAGAGATCAACCGATCAACGCTTGCGCCAAGTCCGTAGCGTTCTTTGATCTGATAAATCTTGGAAAGATCGGCTGGTTTCTTAGGCATCGAGATATCAAGTTTAGGAAGTGCAACATCCCTTGCGCAGTTCACCAAGGTGGGTGCGATCTTTAAATAATCTGCGCCTTCAATTATCTTCTTCGCTAGCGCTGGTTTTAAAGCTGGATGCGCATCACGAGCCCCTTGCTGTGCCTCATCGATATTGGCAAAGTTATTGGCAATGAGTGCCGCCCCTTTTTCGCCAATGCCTTTAACGCCAGGAAGTCCATCTGAAGGGTCCCCTCTAAAAATGGCAAATAGGGCGTAGCGATCCCCAGGAATCGCGTACTTACGCGCAATCCAAGCTTTATCAACTAGATCATGTTGAGATAAACCTTTTGCTAGGTAAACAACTTTCACATCGCGCTTATCATCTACCAGCTGAAATAGATCTCTATCTCCAGTAACAATTCGAGTTGGTCCAGGCTCTTTAACTGCGAATGTAGCCATCACATCATCGGCCTCATAATCATCTACGCCAACCATCGGGATTCCAAACTCGTCCAATAGATCGAGCAAGATCGGAATCTGCGGAGTAAGGAGATCGGGTTCTTCTTCGCCTTCACCATCTTCGTCAAGACGATTAGCCTTGTAATCAGGAAAAATATCTACTCGCCAAGATGGCCGCCAATCTCCTTCAATGCAGGCGACAATTCGATTTGGTGAGTACATGCCAATTAGACGCGCTGTCATATCTAGATAACCGCGTATGGCATTGACGGGAGTTCCATCAGGGGCCAATAAGGTATCTGGCATTCCGTAGTAAGCGCGATACCAAAGAGATGCACTATCAAGCAGCATTAAGGTCATAGGTCATCCACCATATATGAAACCACGCCGCGATCTAAACGCTTGATCGCCTCACGACAAACAGGGCGTAACTTTTCACTGGCGCCCGAAATCTGCATCAAAAGATCCATCAACTGTTTGGCGGAGCGAACAAAATCACCAACCGACATATCTGATCCCTTAAGCACGTTGGTCAATGAGTTTCCCTGCGCCCAGCGGTAAGAGATATATGCAAATCCGAAATCTGGTTCTTTCTGAGTTTTGACATCGAATTCGTTCTCGATGTCCTCAAGCTTGGCCCAAAGTTTGGTGATCTCAACTAGCGCGTTGGAGACGTTCTGGTGTGGCATCTTCGGCGCGTATTCATCGCGAGATCTTGACTGGAAAATCATGCACGAGACAACTGATAGAAGTTCCGGGGCCGATAAATCATCAAGAATTCCATTACGTATTGTTTCAGTCAGGAGAAGATCTGACTCTGCGTAAATTTTCGCGAGGATTTTGCCTTGCGCTAGCGGCTTCTCCCCCTCGATATAGCCAAGATGAGTTAAAACATCACAGATGCGATCAAAGGTCTTAGCGATTACATGTGTGCGGTTCTCAACTCTTCCCCGCAAACCTTCTGACTCGCGGTGTAAGCGCTCAGCGCGTTCGGCAAAGCGAGCATGGGTCTCGCGATCATTACATGAATGGCATGGATGAGATCGTGTACTTCGACGCAGACCATCTATCTCGTTCTCCATATGTTGACGTTGGCGATTATCAAAGGTTCTGCGCCCATCGCGCTTGGAGAGTAACTTCTCTAACTCTTTTATCTCACTTCGCAATCGCGCATAGCTAGCGAAGTCGCCCAAGTGACATTCAGCGCTAGCCATCAGCTCCATACGAGCACTTTCATTCTTCTTAATCTGTTTAACCAAGCCAACTACGGCGCGATCTGCTTGAAACTGTGCAAATGAAGATTCCAAACTCCCGTGGGCTCGTTCGCGACCAAAACGCGCAATCAAATTTATAGCCATGTTGTAAGTGGGTGTAAATGAAGATCGCAATGGATAGGTTCTAGTCGAAGCCAAACTCGCAGCCATCGCCGAGTCCACAGTTGGAGACCATTGCACAACGGCATTTCCCTCAATATCGATTCCACGTCTACCAGCGCGGCCAGTTAACTGTGTGTACTCACCCGGAGTAATTGGAACATGTGCTTCACCGTTCCACTTGGTTAACTTCTCGAGAACTACGGTGCGCGCTGGCATGTTGATTCCGAGTGCAAGAGTTTCAGTGGCGAAGACTGCTTTAACTAATCCACGTTGAAAGAGATCTTCGATCGCGTTCTTAAATGAGGGAAGCAATCCCGCGTGATGTGCGGCGATGCCACGTTCTAGGGCAGTTATCCACTCGCGATACCCAAGAACCTCAAGGTCCTCCTCAGGTAAGTTCGCGGTGTAACGCTCAGCGGTCTTTAGTATCTCGGCGCGTTCTTCTGTGTTGGTCAATTTAATTCCGGCTGCTAAACATTGTTTAACCGCCGCATCACATCCCATGCGAGAGAAGATAAAGGTAATGGCCGGCAGTAAGTTTTCGCGCTGCAGCTTCTCAATTATCTCGGGGCGAGAAAGTCTTGATTCAGATGCGCCCCACTGCTCCCGTCGGTGACGAGGAATCTTTACCTTGCGCATCGCCTCGCGCTCGGCCGCCAAGATTTCAGGATTGACCTTTCCAGGGCTAGAGAACAAGTCGATGAGAGATGAGTTGATCAGAATATGTTGGTAGAGCGGGATCGGACGGTGTTCACTCAAGATGACATGCGTTTCCCCGCGAACCTCACCGAGCCACTCCCCAAATTCTTCAGCGTTGGAAACTGTGGCGGAAAGCGAGATGACCTGAACCGACTCCATCAAGTGGATTAAAACTTCTTCCCAAACCGCACCGCGGAACTTATCGGCGAGGTAGTGCACCTCATCCATAACTACTGAACCCAGATTATTGAGCGTTGACGAGCCGGCATAGAGCATGTTGCGAAGAACTTCAGTTGTCATAACCAAGATATCTGCTTCAGAATTTATATTGGTATCACCCGTTAATAGCCCAACCCGATCTTCACCGAAGCGATCTACAAACTCTTGAAATTTCTGATTTGAGAGGGCTTTGATCGGTGTTGTGTAAAAACATTTTTTACCGTTTCGCAGGGCCAGAAATGCGGCAAACTCTCCGACTACCGTCTTTCCGGCACCGGTTGGAGCAGCAACTAAAACTCCATGGCCGCTCTCAACAGCATGGCAGGCCTGAATCTGAAAGTCATCAAAAGGGAACTTTGATTCAGCTAGAAACTCCTCAGTTACAGCGTGCTTACTTCGACTCTTTGCAGCGGCGAATCGTTCAGCAGGCGTACTCACGGGGTCCACGATAGTCCAGCGCCTGCCATACATTCAGCACGAACTGGCAATCCTCCGATTCGCTCTCCATCGGCATATGCAACTGCCGAAGATGAGATTGACACCCGAGAACTTCGATAGATGCGTACTTGGGGATGACCGATATGCGCACCCTTAAACACCTTTGGAAATACCTTGATAAATTCCGGCTTACTAACGGGATGCAAGATCATCACATCAAATAGACCATCGGTCATAGATGCCTCAGGGCAAACCTGCATTC
>JBEAMT010000011.1:0-11078 GCA_041165825.1 Actinomycetota bacterium
CGATAGAGAACATGAAAATCGATATATACACATTTGCTTCGTTTTTTGCGCGCTAGTAAACGAGTTATTGTTAATAAATCGATAAAATAAATTTGGCTTCGCATATTATAGATAAAACTATTAAACTATAAATTAACTCAATATCTATAAATTGTTAAAGTTGTAAAGCCTTTTGTAAATTAAACAGTTCACCGCTATTAAGATCCCGCCATCTTCCCTCGGGGGTATCACCCAAAGAGATGGGACCAAACTTGGTCCGGATCAATCGAAGGACAACAACATCGACTGCCTCCATTAATCGGCGGATGATGTGGTATCTGCCCTCGTGGATCGTGACTTCAATCCATTGGGGGCTTAATTGCTTGAAGGCGAGAACGCGACCAATTCCGTCCTCTAGTTCAATCCCCTTCAACAACGTCTTCTCCGCTCCTGCCGGAAGTTTTCCATCGAATTCAATAATGTATGTCTTCTCGAGACCGAAAGAGGGATGGGTAGCCCGAAAGGTTAGATCGCCATCGTTTGTAAGTAGGATAAGACCCTCTGAATCCTTATCAAGCCGCCCAACATGAAAAAGTCGATCCTTACGAAGATCAATAAAGTCAGCTAGGGAAGGTCGGCCTTCGGGGTCAAACATCGTTGATAAAACGCCTTTAGGTTTATGAAGTACTACATAAGACTTAGTCAAACTACGCTTGATTGTCTCACCATCAACTTCGACTTTGACTAAATCTGGGTCAAACTTTGCTCCGAGTTCCCTACACACGAAGCCATCTACGCTCACTCGCCCGTCGATGATTAACTCATCAGCTCCGCGGCGACTGGTAATCCCGGCATCGGCGATAATCTTATTGAGGCGCATCTGCGTCATCTGGCTATCCATTCTCGACAGTCATGGGGCGCCCACCGACTGAAAAAGTGCAGCGGGAGCAGTTGCTAAGTCTAGGCGAAGGGATGGGGGTGGGTCAAAGGCGCAGCTCTACACCGAGAATGGGGTTATTTGGGAAATTCGAAGCGCTAGTCCGTTAGAGACTCAAGAACCTCATCTAATCGATCTAAATCAGGAAGGTATGGAGCCAAGGCCGGAAGATCTGAGAGCGAGTTGAGGCCAAGGCGCTCCAAGAAATAGCTAGTTGTCTTATACAAGATCGCACCGGTCTCAGGCTCAAGGCCAGACTCCTCAACCAAACCGCGGGTAACCAGGGTCTTCATCACCGCCTCCACATTTACGCCGCGGATTGCAGAGACGCGCGCCCGAGATACGGGTTGGCGGTATGCGATCACAGCTAGGGTTTCCAAGGCTGCCTGGGTCAATCGATTCTGTTGGCCGTCTAAGACGAACTTCTCAACCACAGGTGCACAATCTGGGTGGCTGTAGAAGCGCCATCCCCCATTGATCGCCTTCAAGGTAAAGCCTCGGCCTTCGTATGAGGCGACTAGCGCTTCGAGGGCTGCAACGACCTCATCGACGGTGCGTTCCAGAACTGAGGCCAAAGTGAGTTCGGTAACTGGTTCATCAACGACCATCAAGATAGCCTCAATAGAACGTTCGACTTCTGGATTAGACATTTTCCCCGCCTTCTGTCTTATTTTCTCCATATTCCTCCAAAATTACAGGCATATCGAACTCGTCCGACGCCGCTACTTCGCCTTCTTCCGAGCCTGTCCAACTAATCTGAAGCTCGCCCAAGGCAATAACCTGCTCAAAGCGGAGCGCGCCCTGTCGATAAAGGTCGAGCAGGGCTAGAAATCTGGCGACAACAACGAGGGTCGAATCCGCATCAGAGCAGAGGGACCTAAAACTCAAGGTTCGAGACCTGCGCAAGGCCTCAACAACCCTCTTGGACTCCTCGGTTACGCTCACCAGGCTGGTATGGAGATGCTCAACTGCAACGACTGGCGGGGTTTTTGGCGTCAAGACACGCTCTGCGATGGCAGCAAAGCGAGGAGCGCCGACGCCGATCAGAACCTCCGGAAGCAGGGCAGAAAGCGCTGGGTCTAAGGCGACCACGCGAGCAAAGGATTTATCGGCGGCTTCAATTCGCGCCGCGAAGGTGGCTGCTATCTCTTTGAAGGCGCGGTACTGAAGTAATCTGGCAAAGAGAATGTCGCGCGCCTCTAGCAGGGCGAGATCCTCTTCATCCTCAATTTCGCCGCTAGGCAGCAGTCGCGCCGCCTTTAGGTCGAGCAAAGTCGCTGCAATGACCAAGAACTCAGTGGCTTGATCTAGACGCCAGCCTTCACCAGAAGCCTCTAGAGCGCGAATAAATGAGATGAATTCATCGGTAACGATGCTCAGCGAGACTTCGGTGATATCCATCTTGTGGCGCGAGATAAGCTGCAGGAGCAGGTCAAACGGGCCATCAAAATTATCCAGGTGAACGTTAAAGGGCGAGCTATCGACCGTTACGACCGAGCCGCCGCCTTGATCTGAAATCTCTGTTTCGACATCCACTTGCGAACCTTACTTCTTTACTTGCTCAAATCTGTGCATGGAGCGTAGAGTCGCGCCAACAGAAAGAGGTTTCTCGCTTGAACGCTAAATCGACATTTGATGATGACGTGGCTACTACCGCCACTCTTCTCGGGCGCGAACCCCTGAACTTTCGAATTCCTTCCGCCCCAGTTGAAGGCCAACCTGCCAAGGTCATTTCGATCTTTAACCAAAAAGGTGGCGTAGGAAAGACAACTACAACTATCAACTTGGGTGCCGCCATTGCTGAACTCGGTCGTCGCGTTTTACTCGTTGACTTCGACCCACAGGGCGGTCTCTCACTTGGTCTTGGCGTAAACGCTCATGCGCTACCGCTTGAGAACACTGTGTATTACGCACTCATGACGCCCGATGCGAATATTGACGAAATCGTACTGAAATCATCTGTTGCAAATTTAGATTTTCTACCCGCAAACCGTGATTTGGGTACAGCAGAGACCACCCTTGGTGCAGAAATTGGTGGTCAACAATATTTAAAGCGTGCACTTGGTCGTTTAAAAGATCGATACGACGTCATTTTGATCGATTGCCAGCCGACTATGGGTCAACTGACAATCAACGCACTTGTTGCATCCGATGAAGTAATTGTCCCATTGCAATGCGAATACTTCGCTCTGCATGGATTTATAGAACTCAAGGGAAATATTGAAAAGGTGAAAAATTTCCTAAACCCAGACCTTAAGTTGATTGGAATTCTTGCGACCATGTACGAAAAGAAGACTTTACATAACCGTGAAGTATTAACTGCGATACTAGAAAAGTATCCTGAAGATGTATTCGAAACAATCATCGCCAAGACGATACGTTTTTCTGAAACAACTGTTGCTGGCGAGCCAATAACTAGCTATGCCTCATCTTCCGGTGGTGCCGCTTCTTATCGCAGACTTGCACGTGAACTAATTGCCCGAGGAGGCGCACGATGACCCGCAGAGCTAGCTTGCCAGGAGCCGATGAACTATTTCGCGCGAATACACCAGCGCTAAGCGCAGTTCGCCAAGTTGTAGAAGAAGCGCAGGAAGTAAGCAAAACGATTGGCGTTGCACCATCAACTCCGAAGACAAAGAAGGGTGTTCGCTCAACGCCACGTCGTCGCGTAACAACTGTTGACCGCTCACCTACAGGTCGCGAAAAGCACGATGAGAAAATTACTGTCTACCTATCCCCTGATGAACTCTTTGATCTTGATCAAGCGCGTCTTACCCTGCGTGGTGATTTAGGATTAGCAGTTGATCGCGGCCGCATAGTTCGTGAATCAATCGCAGTGATTGTCGCCGATCTTGAAGCAAAGGGTGACCAATCGATTCTGGCACGTCGTCTGCGCGGTGTTTAATTAGCGCGCGGGTGAGCGGTTGCGTACGCTTCTCTCACCTTATCTATCGTGATAAGCGTGTAGATCTGTGTTGTAGTAACGGATGCATGTCCAAGTAACTCTTGAACCACGCGAATATCAGCACCTCCATCTAGCAAATGCGTTGCATATGAATGACGGAAAACATGAGGAGATACTTTCCCGGTCAAACCTGTTGCATCTGCGGCATCTGAAATCACTTGCCAAGCGCTCTGTCTGGATAGCCGACTTCCGCGTTGATTTAGAAAAAGCGCAGTTTCAACTCGAGTAGATTTGCTCTTTGCCAGCAAACTCGGGCGAATACGCACGAGATATTCATCAAGCGCTGATTTTGCAAAACTACCAATCGGAACTATTCGCTCTTTCGAACCTTTGCCTCGCAACTTTAATACAGTGATCGGATTTCCTTCTAGCTCACTGTCGGAGAAATCGTTAATGTCGATTCCGACGATCTCACTGACTCTGGCGCCAGTGCCGTAGAGAAGTTCTATGATGGCATGATCTCGTAGGGAAATTGGATCACCTTCTCGCTTTGTCGCGTCAATCAGACAAGTAATTTCTTTGATTGTTAAAGCCTTAGGTAACCTTTTTGGGATCTTGGAACTACCAATTGCGACAACCGGATTAGAGATTGCAAATTCTTGCGCTAAATATTTGTAAAAACTCTTGAGTGCTGAAATATTTCTATTGATACTTGAGATTGAGAGTTCTTTGGATTTCAACCAAACTTCAAAGGCCACGATTTCTGCCTCGCTTAGCGCTTCGAAATTATGGCGTGACTCCTCCAAAAAATCGGAGAATTTATTTAAATCCCGCCTATATGCAACCAGCGAGTTCTTGGAAAGACCACGCTCAATAGTTAAATGATCTAAAAATTGCTTGAATGCTTGATCAAGCTTCATAACCGTGCGCTACGGCAACAGCGTTATATCGGATCTTGCCGGCGTGAACATTTAGACCACGATCCAGAGCAGGATCTTCCTCTATTGCCCTCTCCCAACCCTTGTTAGCGATCGCTAGAGCATATGGAAGCGTTGCATTAGTTAAGGCATAGGTTGAAGCAACCGGTACAGCGCCTGGCATATTTGCAACGCAGTAAAAAACTGAGTTGTGTACGTTAAATGTTGGTTCGGCATGAGTTGTTGGCTTCGAATCTTCAAAGCAACCACCCTGATCGATAGCGATATCTACCAACACAGAACCAGGTTTCATCTGGGCAACTTGTGTATTTGTCACCAACTTCGGTGCCTTCGCTCCGTGAACGAGCACTGCGCCGATTACCAAATCAGCGCTCTTGATCTCACGATCAATAGCATGAAGCGTTGAAGCCAGCGTCTTGATACGACCGTTATAAAGAGAATCGATATATGCCAAGCGCGCTAACGAGCGATCGAGGACCGTTACATCGGCACCCATTCCCATCGCAATAACTGCCGCATTTAGCCCTGCTACTCCCCCACCGATTACAACAACTTTTCCGGGAGCCACACCTGGTACGCCGGCCAGCAATACTCCACGGCCACCATTTGGTTTCTGCAGTGCGAATGCACCAACTTGTACTGATAGTCGACCAGCAACTTCGCTCATGGGAGCTAGTAAAGGCAAAGTACCATTTACTTCAACAGTTTCGTAGGCGATCGCTGTTGTACCGCTCTTTATAAGTGCATCCGTGCATGCCTTGCTCGCTGCCAAATGTAGATATGTAAAGAGAATTTGCCCTGCGCGAAGGCGTGGGTACTCGGCTTCGATGGGTTCCTTTACCTTAAGGATTAGATCGGCGTCCTTCCACAGCTTTTCAATATCGTTCTCTATGCGCGCCCCTGCAGAAACGAAATCCGCATCGCTAATTGATGAACCTGACCCGGCGCCTTTTTCAACCACAACTTCATGTCCATTGCGCACAAACTCGAAAACACCATCAGGTGTGAGAGCAACTCGCGACTCATGAACTTTTATCTCTTTTGGAACACCCACTAACATTTAACTAGCCTTTCCTAGCTATCGCAGCTGCAATTAACCCCACGAAAAGTGGATGTGGGCGAGTAGGTCGAGAGCGCAACTCCGGATGAGCTTGAGTGCCCACGTAGTAAGGATGGACCTCTGCAGGTAATTCCACAAACTCCACTAGATCACGTTCCTTAAACATTCCTGAAAAAGTAAGGCCAGCACCTGAAATCTGATCACGGTATTGATTATTTACTTCGTAACGATGGCGATGGCGTTCAGAAATCTCAAGCGCGCCATAGGTTTTTGCTACCAATGAACCTGGTTTCAAAGTTGCCGTATACAAACCAAGACGCATTGTTCCGCCCATATCTGCTTGGCCTGAGACAATATCTTTTTGATCATCCATAGTTGCGATTACATGGGTGCCAGATTCAGGTGAAAATTCAGCCGAATTCGCATCCTTTATTCCAGCTAAATTGCGAGCTGCTTCGATAACCATGCACTGTAGACCCAAGCACAAACCTAAAGTTGGAATCTTATTCTCGCGCGCAAACCTGAGTGCGCCGAGCTTTCCTTCGATACCTCGAACACCGAAACCACCGGGAACACAGATTGCATCGATTCCAGAAAGCTCCTGCATTGCTCCTTCTGGAGTTTCGCAGTCATCACTAGGAACCCAAACAATGGAAATCTTCGCGTTATTGGCAAAACCACCAGCACGTAGCGCTTCCGATACAGATAGATAAGCATCAGGAAGATCGATGTACTTTCCAACTAGGGCAACTTTGACCTGATGTTTTGGATGATGCACCTTCTCCAGAAGTTCATCCCACTCGCCCCAAACAACGTCATGCCCACCGAGTGATAAACGGCGCACAACGTAGGCATCCAAACCTTCGGCAAAGAGCACTTTTGGAATGTCATAGATAGATGGGGCATCAACTGCTGCGACCACCGCTTCAACATCGACATCGCACATTAATGAGATTTTCTTTTTAATTGACATTGGGATTTCTCGATCAGAACGCAGAACCACGGCGTCAGGTGCAATACCGATACTGCGTAGAGCCGCTACTGAGTGCTGCGTCGGCTTAGTTTTCAATTCACCAGAAGGTCCGATGTATGGAACGAGTGAGATGTGAAGATAAAATACGTTATCGCGACCAACCTCTTGGCGCATTTGTCGCGCTGCCTCTAAAAATGGCTGAGATTCAATATCGCCAACTGTTCCACCAATTTCAGTTATGACAACATCGACATCATCTGATGCCATCGCGTACATACGCTCTTTGATCTCATTGGTGATGTGCGGGATAACTTGCACCGTCTCACCTAAATATTCACCGCGCCGTTCGCGGGCGATAACGCGCGAGTAAACCTGACCCGTTGTTACATTCGCTGAACCTTGCAAGTTGCGATCGAGAAAACGCTCGTAATGCCCAATGTCTAAATCTGTCTCTGCGCCATCATCGGTTACAAATACTTCACCGTGTTGGAAAGGGTTCATGGTGCCTGGATCGACGTTCAGGTATGGATCGAGTTTTTGCATTGTTACGCGAATTCCGCGGGCTACTAATAATCTGCCAAGACTTGAGGCGGTGAGGCCCTTTCCTAAACTTGAAGCTACTCCACCGGTTACGAAAATATGCTTAGTCACATGCGCTTGGCCCATGGAAGACAAACTTATCAGTATTTAGCACCCTGGCCTCGCATCGCTAAGAGCTCAGCGGCGTGTTCCCGCGCACTCGTTGATTCCTCAAGCCCAGCAAGCATTCGAGCGATCTCCTCGACCCTTGAATCCGAGTCAAGTGCCTGAACATCCGATGCGGTTACCGTGCCATCGCTACTTTTCTTAACCACGAAATGGCTGTCGGCCCAGGCCGCTACTTGAGGAAGATGCGTTACAACAATTACTTGTGTGTGCTTAGCGAGTTCGGCTAAACGACGTCCTACTTCAATAGCCGCCTTTCCACCAACGCCAGCATCTACTTCATCGAAAATGTAAGTGCCGACTGGATGCGTTGCCGCTAAAACAACTTCTAGGGCCAACATGATTCGCGACATTTCGCCACCACTTGCACCCTTGCCAATTGCGATCAGTGGTCCATCTTTATGGCCTTGAATTTGCATTGATACTTCATCGCAACCCAGCGCACTGAAATCTGACTCTTTCAAAGTTCCCTTGTAATCAGGTGAGATGACCGAAACTGAATATTGAGTGTGCGGCATAGAAAGTTGATGGATTTCACTCGAAACTTGATTGGAGAGTTCTATTGCCCCCGCCTGACGAACCTTAGTCAACTTCTCGGCTGCCGTTAAAAGGTTCTTCTTTACTGCGACAAGATCCCTTTCGAGTTCTGCGATTCGTTCATCGCCACCAGTTAGATCTTCAATCTCTAATTTTGCGCTCTTGGCTTGTGCGGCAAGTTGGACTAAATCCTCATCAGGTTCTGCTGCGGATCCCCATTTTTTCAGAAATGCGAGGAGTTCTGCCTTGCGCGCCTGCAAAGTATCTAGTTGGCCAGGGTCTGCCTCCAGTGAAGTCAGATAAGAAGCTAGATCCCGTGATGCGTCATCAATCAAATAAAAGCCCTCTGCGATACGTCCAGCAATTTCATCTAACCTGCCATCTTTACCTTTTGCAACATCGAGGAAGCGACGTGCAGCGCCCAGCGAAGTTAGTGAGCCTTGCTCTTCATTTGTGATTGCTTGGGTTGCACCATCTGCGGCGACCCTTAAATCTTCAACGCTTGAGAGCCGAGATATCTGATCGTTGGTTGATGCAACTTCACCCCGCACCGCTTTTAATTTTATCCACGCCGCCGAAAACTCTTGTAGCTCTGCAATTTGAGAATCGCGTTTGCTAACGCTTTCGCGCATAGTTTTAATTCTTGCTTTGAGTTCGTTATAGGCGTTGAAGTACTCTTGATATTTCTCGAGTGCGCTCTCTAAATCTTTTCCGATAAAACGATCTAGTAGTTCGCGCTGTCGTGCGGGCTTTACTATTTGATGATTGGCTGCCTGACCGTGTATTTCCACAAGATAATCGGCCAGATTGGCCAGCGTTGCCGCAGGAACGTTGGCACCGCCTGCAACAGCCTTGCTCTTTCCATCAGCGTTAACCGTGCGAGTCAGAATAAGTGTTCTGTCTTCAACATCAGCACCGGCTTCAATAGCAATATCGGCGATAGATTTACTTACCGAGAAGCGAGCCGATGCAACCAATCGTTCACTGCCGTGACGTACCAAAGAGCTATCGCTCTTTCCGCCAAGAACGAGTTGTAACGCAGTAAGAATCATTGTCTTACCGGCGCCGGTTTCACCGGTTAAGACATTTAGCCCAGGGTTTAACTCAAGCGATGATTGTTCAATGACTCCGATAGACCGGATTGAGATTTCCTCTAGATGAGAGCGTTCACTCACCGCGCCAACCTTCAACGGGAAGTTTGAATTTAGCCACCAATCGATCAGTGAAAAGTGTTGGCTTGATATGCGAAAGTTTGATCACGGATGAATCACGAGTGATTAAAACGCGATCACCAAGTTGCAGTTTGAATTTACGCAACGAATCGGAAGATAAGAGCGCATCGGTGGATTCGATATCAACAATAATTTCAGATTTTGGAGAGACGACCATCGGGCGCGAAAAGAGCGCGTGTGCCGAAATTGGGAGAAGAACCAGAGCATCAACTTGCGGCCAAAGAACGGGGCCGCCAGCGCTAAATGCATAAGCGGTTGAACCAGTTGGAGTTGAGCAGATAAGACCATCGCAACCCCAACGTGAAAGGGGACGTCCATCAATCTGTACAAATAGTTCAACCATCGTTGTGCCGTCGCGCTCAACCGTTACTTCATTTAGCGCCCAACCGGTATCGACAGATTTTCCATTTCGCTCTACTGAATATTTCAGAACCATGCGATTTTCAGTTACATAATCTTTTGCGATGACGCTGGCAGCAATTTCAGATAAAGCAGGCTTTTCAACCTCGGCCATAAAACCAACGTGCCCCAAATTGATTCCGAGAATTGGAATATCTTGGCGGCGTGCGATTTCAGAACCGCGTAAGATTGTTCCGTCACCACCAAGAACTAAGACAACTTCTGCTTTGGGAAGTTCTTCTGCAGCATGTTGCGCAATACCGAGGATGGAGATATCTGATGGGGTCGAAAGCGTGAATCCATCCTTTAAAAGAATTTGCGAGATCTCTTTTGTAGCTGCGACCGCTTCTGCACGTGATGCGTTAACGACGAATATGGCATGACGTGACATTAGGCAGGTCCCATCTCTATCGCTTTATCTACTGCGCTCTGGTCGATTGCAGGTGCGCCGCGACGTAACCATAAGAAATATTCCACGTTGCCGGCTGGACCTGGAAGTGGAGAAGCAGCGATTCCCATTGTTCCGAGTCCAACGTCATAAGCAGATTCGGCTACATCTAAGACCGCCGCTTTACGTAGGGCTGGATCTCGGACAACTCCCCCAGCGCCAAGTTTCTCGCGGCCAACTTCAAACTGTGGCTTAACCATCAAAACGAAATCTGCACTTGGCTTTGATACAGCGGCAAGTGCGGGCAGAACTAAAGAGAGCGAGATGAAAGAGAGATCCGCAACTACTAAATCAATTTCTTCACCGACCATATCGCCTGTTAAATGTCTGATATTTGTGCGATCTAAAATCTTTACACGGGGATCTTGGCGAAGCTCCCAAGCGAGTTGGCCGTAGCCAACATCAACTGCAACAACAAGTTTTGCTCCCTGACGCAGCAAAACATCGGTGAAACCTCCAGTGGACGCACCTGCATCGAGACAGTTCTTGCCATCGACCTTTACATCTCTAAAGACTTCGAGAGCGCCTGCCAGTTTATGGCCGCCTCGCGAAACGAAATCATCTCGGTCACCTTGAATAGTGATAGAAGTTTCAGCATCTACTTGCGTTGCTGGTTTTGTTGCAGGAATACCGCCTACCAATACTGAACGCGATTCGATTAGATCGGCGGCATGCTCACGAGAACGTGCGAGTTCTCGCCTCACAAGTTCTGCATCTAACCGCGTCTTCATAGATTAGTTATCTCTAGAGACCGTCGATTGAATTTAGCGCCTCTTGCAACTTTCCATGAAGCGCGTCGAAACGAGCGGCGTGCTCGGTTAGATCCGAGTTATCAATATCGTTTAGCTCAACTTTGACTTCTTCTACTAGGGAAGAGTCTCTTGCAGACTGGGATGAACCGAGCGTTGGTGCGTTATCTTCAAAGCTCATTACTTAACCGCCTTCTTCTTTGGAGCGCTCTTCTT
>JBEAMT010000012.1:0-9730 GCA_041165825.1 Actinomycetota bacterium
TCGGCAGCGGGTTCAGACATCTTCATTCCGCCCACAGTTGCGGCATAAACATCGCGGCCACCAACACGGACAGCGGCGCGGAGTTCGAGAACTGCCAAAGTCATCGCTGTGCGTGCGGAATCAAGGCCGCTAGTAACGCGACGGGAATTTCCGAAATCATTTTCGCGACCTTGGCTTACTAGCGCTTGAATTTCAGCAAGTAATGGTCTGCGTCCCTCAAGAGTAACTGTTACGCAAGTACCCGGAACTGGCTCGGCATGACGAGATGTAAATAAACCTGTTGGGTCGAGCACGCTTTCAATACCGGTATCACTTAGATCGAAGCAACCGACTTCATCGGATGCGCCAAAACGATTTTTAATGGCGCGGATTAAACGCAGACGCGAATGACGTTCGCCTTCAAATTGCAGAACAACATCCACGATATGTTCGAGCAGACGCGGACCAGCAATAGAACCATCTTTAGTTACGTGTCCGACCAAGAGCAAAGTGATATCACGATCTTTACAGATGCGGATGAGTGCGCCGGCAACTTCACGTACTTGCGTAACGCCGCCCGGTGAACCATCGGCTGCGGCAGAACCAATAGTCTGAACGCTATCAATAATTAAAAGCTCAGGCTTTACCGAATCTATATGTGCGATAACTGCGCCGAGATCGGTCTCGGATGCTAAAAATAATTTGGGATCAACTGCGTTAATTCGTTCGGCGCGTAAACGAACTTGTGATGCAGATTCTTCACCGCTGATGTAGAGCGCCGGAATTCCTTTTGCGGCAGTTTGTGCAGCGACTGAAAGCAGAAGAGTTGATTTACCAACACCAGGTTCGCCGGCGAGCAATATTGCAGCACCTGGAACTAGTCCGCCACCAAGTACGCGATCGAGTTCAGAGACTCCGGTGGCGCGTGCGCGTGCAGATGAAAGATCGACATCACCGATTGGTGTTGCAGCATGTGTAACTTTGCCGGGAACTAATGAAAGTTTCTTCGGTGCGGCGAGTTCTTCAACGCTGCCCCAGGCCTGACATTCGCCGCAGCGGCCAACCCATTTTTGGGAGCCCCAACCGCATTCAGAACAGCGGAATGGATCTTTCTCTACCTTGGCCATGACCAAACTCTAGAGGGTGGGGCTGACTACTTCCCAGCGGCGATAGATGCTGGGTGTTGGATTACAAAGAGAGGAAGTGAGCGCGCTTTGGCATCGTTAATTCCCTGAACTCGCTTATCGCAGAGTTCGGCTAGCACTGCATATGCAGCCTCACCCATTAGCGCCTGAAGTTCGGTGCGATTAGAAATATAAACCGGTTCGCTACCAACATGTGCATCGGTATTGCTGGTGCAGTACCAATCAAAATCATCTCCGCCATCGCCCCACGCAAGTCTTTCGTATTCACCGATTACAGTGACCGAATATTCGCGCTCGCCAATTTCACGAGTTTCAAAACTGCGACGCAAAGGCAACTGCCAGCAAACATCTGGCTTGGTATCAACGAAGTGACGGTTCTCTTTCTGCGCTAAATGATGCAGAACGCAACCGAAGTTTCCAGTAAAGCCAGGAGCCTCATAACCTTTACGATTTAAGAAAATGCAACCATCATCGATAGTGCGAGTCTTACGTTCTTTATCTTCATCTAAATCTGAGATACGAAGTTGTCCATTTGGTTTCTTCGGACGTGCTTGGTCGTAGAACTGCCACATCTCAGGAGTTAAATCTGCCGCGGCTTTGCGAACGCGTTCTTCATCATCTTCATCGGAATACATCGCACCTTCTGTGCAGCATCCGGCATTGGGACGATTTTCAAAGACGCCTTTGCAACCATCGCCGTAAATACAGGTCCAATATGAAGTAAGCCAGGTTAAGTCACATTTAAAGATTTCCTCAGGATCGTTGGGATCTGTGAATTCGACCCAATCGCGTGCGAAACCTGGCTTAATTTCTGACATAGTTGCAGAGCCTACGCGTACTCTTTCGCTATGGCTAATTCAGAGAAATCACTAATCGACTCTAAAGTCGCAGTTATTGGGGCCGGAGTAATGGGCGAAGCGCTTATCTCTGCCTTGATTACATACGGAGTTAAGCCAACAAATATCACCATCTCTGAAAAACGAGAAGAACGCGCTGCCGAGTTAATCACTCGATATAAAGTGGCAAACGCTGCATTAGCCACAAATGTCGCACAGAGCGATCTAATTCTTCTAGTCGTTAAGCCACAAGATATGGCTACGGTGTTGGCTGAAATCGCTCCTGTGATCAGAAAAGGCATACTAGTTATCTCATTTGTTGCCGGTAAGCAGATCCGTTCCATTGCAGATCAGATCGGCACATCTGCAAACCCAGTTATTCGCGTCATGCCAAATACACCAACTCTGGTTGGCGCTGGTATGGCTGCCATCTCTTGCTGTGCGCTAGTTACCGCTGAACAGAAAGCATTTACTCTCGGTTTCTTAGGCGCGGTTGGAAAGGTGATTGAGGTAGATGAAGATCTCCAAGATGCGGTAACCGCAACTAGCGGATCTGGCCCAGCATATTTCTTCAGAATTGTAGAAGCGATGGTAGATGGCGCTGTTGCACTCGGATTATCGCAAGAAGATGCAACCACCTTAACTATTCAGACGATCGTGGGCGCGGCAAAGCTGCTCGACCAATCTGGTGATTCTCCAACCACGCTTCGCGAAAAAGTAACTAGCCCAAATGGAACAACTTTTGCTGCGCTAAATTCATTTAACGATTCTGATATCTCTGCAACTGTTGCTAAAGCAATGAAGGCAGCACGTGATCGCTCACAAGAACTCGCATAAATATTTATTAGTACCGGCTCTAATTGCGGCGCTGCTATTTCCAGCAACGGCTAGCGCAGCACCTAAATTAGTAACCGTAAAAGCTGCCGCTAAATGGGCAGAAAGCACGGATGTTGAGCTCTTCACAGTTACCGCAGAATCAGTAATCACAGTTAAGAACGTTTTGAGCAACACATCAAATATCGAAATTCAGGCTAGAGATTTCACTGGAGTAAACCTTTGGTCAAAGACCATTGATTCAGGAAGCGATGAAGTGGCCACGGCAATCGCCGCAGATAGCCAAGGAAATATCTGGCTAGCAGGCAATTCTGCTGCTGCGACAAGCGCAGAAACAGCTACTGCAACGGGCAGTGCGCTAAATCCAGATAATGTAATAATCGATTATGTAACTCCGCTTCGCCAAGATATGCGCCAGTTAACGCTCTGGAAGGTAAGTAAGGCTGGCGAAGTTACCGAAACTCTGGCAACGCTCCAAAATGAGATTTCAATTATTGATGCAATTTCCATCAGCCCAACTGGAATATCTGCAATTGGCTCTCGCGAATCTGGCCCATTTCTTATCTCAACTAATATCAAAGGCGAATTTAGTAAAGAGTTAAAGTTCGGAACAGCCAAGACCAAACTGAACTCTGTGGTCAGGCTTGGCGATGGCAGTGTTAATCTCTTTGGATCAAGTACTGAAACACTTTCAGGTAAGAAATTGGTCGGACGCGAAGACGGAGTACTAATTAAAGTTTCCAAGTCTGGAGCAATATCTTCAGTAGTACGTAGCTCTGCACCGAGAGCACTCCGCAGTTGGACAAGTGCGACTAGTACCTTATTTCTAACTGGTTCAGTTAAATCAGGAACAACTATTCAGAGCGCAATTACCAAATTCACAAGTTCGTTTGCACCAACTTGGACGACGCGAATCGCATCTACCGGTGCTACTTGGGCGGCGAATGGTCCAAATAAATCTTTCTATGTTGCGCTAGAACCGACTGCTGCGATAAAAGGTTTGGCACCAATAAAACTGATTAAAGGCCAAAGCTTTGTTCTGCAATTTGATAGCAAAGGCTTGCTAGTTGGAGCCTTTAGCGCCGCCGAAATGAGCGCAGCCAAAGCGATCGCGTACTCAGCAGTTGGCGGGTTATTTCTATTAACAGAGACTGGAATTTTTAGAGTGGGCGGAGCGAGATAAGTTGGCTGTTTACGCCGGCTATCAAATTACGCACCTTGTTTAATACGATCCAAGTCGAATCAATTCCATCTGAGCTCTGTTCTTTAGAGACCAACGAAATTGTCTTCTTCGAGATATCAATTGCGCAGAGCCTTTCCTGACAGTTGAAGGCGGTTGTCGTCCCATCGCTGCTTAGGAACTTAGCGGGTGTTCCATAGTTAGTTGGTGGCAAAGTCGTGAAGATAGTTGGGGCGCCCAAGTAGGCCCAGCGAATCTGCTCTGCCTTCGGCAGGGTAAGGATTGAAGAGGTAAGCCAAGTCGCAAGAATTCCTCGCGCACCCTTATGTAGCGCAACGTCATAGCCAACGACTGAAATTGCGTTACCTGATGTATCTAGTGTCTGATAGCGCCAACTACTTGCAGCAAGTCCAATTCGCTTAGCGACTCTGATTGCACCTGAAGTAGCTTCTTTACGATTATTGATGGTGAGAATTGAGTCGTAAAGCAGAATTGTTTCTTTGCCATCAAAGAGCGCATCTAGATGGAAAGCCACATCTCCAGTAGTTCTATCATCAGTTTTACGATCTCCATCTACAAGCTCATACTTCCATTCGGGGCTTGATTTCGCCTTAACTGCGCCGAGCAGAATTCCTTGTGACTCATCGCGGTAGAAGACCTGGATACCTGCTGAACTAATTGAGCAGGCGTTAGAAACGCTGACATCACTTGCCGTGCGGACTCGTATTGGATCTTCATAGTTATTTACCGCAGGTCCATTGCCATCGATTATTTCGTACTTAAATCCTTTTCCATCGTATGTGGCATAGCGTAAATCTTTATCAACCGAATCTGAATAGAAGATATGAAGTGTTTGGGTTTTGCCGAAGCCGCTTACACAGGCAGAGACATCTCCCGCAATTGGATTGCGAGTTCGACCAGCAGATCCGCCACGACCATCGACAGTTAACTTAGTCCAGATCTTTCCATTCCAAAGTGCAACCTTAAGTGCTCCAGTGATGGCATCCTGATAAACAATTGCCGGGTTTGTATTAAAGGTAACGCTTGTTAAATTTCGCGCATCAACTTTCGGATCGATTACCGTCTTCTTCCAAGGCTCCTGCGGGGTAACAGAATTAGTTATGACTGGATCGGAAGTACCCAATGAGTTTGAGGCAGTTATTTCGAATGAATATAGAGTGCCGTTCTTTAAGCCGGTCATTACAACCGGGCTATTTGTGAAACTTTTCTCTGCACCTGTCTTGACGTTCTTCACTGTATAACTAGTTATCTGCGCTGCCCGTGCATTAGCAGGCGGATCAAAGCGAATAATCGCTGAACTATCAGAGACAAGTGCTTGGGCGTTACGTACTTGCTGCGGAATTCCGACGGCGATACCTACAGGTGGCTTATTGCGCAGATCTTGCATCATGGCGAGCAATAGCGGACCTGGCTCGTGAAAAATTTCACCAGCATCAAGATTCGGGGACATCACTGCATCTTTACCAGCACTTGAAAAGAGCGATTCATCAAGATGGCTAACCGATGAACCATCTTCATATTTCTTTGGAGTGTAAAGAATTGGCTTTTCACCACCGTTTGCAGCTATACCTAGTGGACCCGCCCAAACTAACTTTGAAGTGAGCGCTTCACCAAGTTCAAGTGAAGGTGAAGGAAGATCGGAAAGTCTGCGTCCATCGCCTGTTTGCGCGTATGCATCATATGGAGTTGGTTGATCAATTGACCCATAACCAAAGAAATCGTCATAGCTATCTGTTGAGAGAAATCCCAAACCATGTGCCATCTCGTGCAGGATTACAGATTGCAAGTCGTACTCAGTTCTACTTGGACCAGAACCGGTTCCGCGATACCAATTGGCTAGCGAGTTAACGGTGATAATCATTTCGGGGTTATCGCCATCTAAATCTTTACCTGCAAGTGCATTAGCTAGCGCTGACGGATACCAAAGACTGGAATCTGGGGCGCCCTTAAAATTTGCGAAGTAACTTCCGGGGCGCGCGCTGCCGAGAACGCTAAAGGATGGCGATCTTCCCCAAGTTGCATCAATATAAATGGGAACGTTGGATTCAAAGTTTGCCGCCCAGACATCAACGGCTGCTTGTACTTGAACCTTGGTCCATTCTGGAAAGTTGTTGTACTTAACAATAATTTTTGACTTCTTCTCGAGCCTTCCAACTTTCGGAGTTGGAGATTGGAGAATATTGGTCGGAGGGCCCGCGTAAACATTGCCCCAATGCGTAGCGGGACGAACCAGTACTAACGCCTCTGCTGATGTTGGAGCAACTAATCCGAGTAAAAGTGCGGAGATCGCTGTGAGTATGGCAACAGAGCGAGTGGGAATTCGCATAAATTTCCTTGCCATAGCGCCCAACGCTATCAGGATGCGAGAATGTCTTCATGGCCTCCGAGTCCCAAGAAACTATGGTTGACATAGATTTCACAGAAGTAATCTCAAGGATGAAATCTGAGCGACCAATTACCTTAGATTTCAATACTTCTGCACCTCGCCCAGAACCGACCCTAGATGAAGCGCGTGCTGAGTTAGCAAATTCAATTGGCGAGATCGCTCACAAGGTTTTCTCAAAGAAGTATGGCCCGTTGGTAGGAACTGTCACAAAGACAACTGCAGAGACGATATTGAAGAACGCCGAAGAAAATCTATATCGCGCTAAAGGTGATGCCACATTAATAATCCAGGAATTAATTGACCGCGCATTTACATCACCGAAGAAAAAGAAGAAGTGAAGCCAGTAGTTACTGTTTATTCACGCATTGGCTGTCACTTATGTGAGAACGCTGAATTAACTCTGGCAGGGCTTACCGAAGAGCTAAATTTTGAATTAGAGATAAAACTGATTGACGGTAGCGAAGAGCTGGAAAAGTTATATGGACACGAAGTTCCGGTAATTCATATCGATGGCGAGCATCACGACTTCTTTCGAGTCGACGTTGAGAGGTTTAGATCTTCCCTTGAAAAACACAAAGGCAAGATTTAGATCTTGCCGTCAAAGACGTCGGCTGCGTCGATAATTCGATATGAATAACCTTGCTCGGCAAGGAAGCGCTGGCGGTTCTGAGCAAAGTCTTGATCGATAGTGTCGCGCGAGACAACTGAGTAGAACTTCGCACCACGGCCATCAGCCTTGGGACGCAAGATACGACCTAAACGCTGTGCTTCTTCCTGACGAGAACCAAATGCGCCAGATACCTGAATCGCAATTGTTGCCTCAGGGAGATCAATGGAAAAGTTGGCAACTTTTGAAACAACTAGGCAGGTAATTTCACCCGTGCGGAATGCCGCGAACAACTTTTCACGTTCTTTAATTGGTGTTTCACCTTTAATTACCGGAACGCCAAGAGTCTCAGAAAGATCATCTAACTGATCGATATATTGGCCGATAACGAGAACTTGTTCGCCCGCGTGTAGCCCAACAAGTTCTTCAACGACATCGCGCTTGGTGCGAGTAGTTGCGCAGTAGCGATAACGCTCTTCTGGCTCTGCAGTTGCATATGAAAGGCGCTCTGCTTCAGTGAGATTTACACGTACTTCAATACATTCAGCAGGTGCGATATATCCCTGGGCTTCAATCTCTTTCCAAGGTACATCAAAACGCTTTGGACCAATTAGCGAAAACACTTCGCCCTCCATGCCATCTTCGCGAACCAGCGTTGCAGTTAGCCCTAAGCGGCGGCGCGATTGAATATCGGCGGTAAAGCGGAAGATCGGCGCAGGAAGTAAATGAACTTCGTCGTAAATGATCAAACCCCAGTCGTGGGTATCGAAGAGATCTAAGTGTGCGTAGACACCATTCTTCTTCTTAGTCATCACTTGGTAAGTAGCGATTGTCACCGGGCGAATCTCTTTCTTCGCACCTGAGTATTCGCCGATCTCATCTTCATTAAGAGTTGTGCGACGAAGTAGCTCTTCACGCCATTGGCGCGCTGCAACTGTATTTGTAACTAAAATTAAAGTTGTTGCTTTGGCATGCGCCATTGCTGCAGCGCCAACGATTGTTTTCCCGGCACCGCAAGGAAGTACTACAACACCAGAACCACCGTGCCAGAAGCCCTCAGCGGCTAACTCTTGATAAGGGCGAATCTTCCAATCGCTCTGCCTTAGCGCGATTTCGTGCGCTTGCCCATCAACGTAACCTGCGAAATCCTCAGCCGGCCAACCTAAACGCAGAAGTGATTGCTTGATCGCACCACGTTGGCTGGGATGAACCGCAATAGTTTCCGGATCAATTCGCACACCAAGCAAAGGTGCGATCTTCTTGGCGCGGATAACTTCTTCAAGTACACCGACATCTGTAGTCACAAGAATTAAGCCATGGACTGGATCGGCTTCTAGACGCAAACGTCCGTAACGCGACATTGTTTCTGCAACATCTACAAGAAGTGAATGTGGAACCGCATAGCGCGAATATTTAATTAAAGTATCGATAACTAGCTCAGCATCATGGCCGGCTGCGCGCGCATTCCATAAACCAAGGTTTGTTAAACGGTAGGTATGAATATGCTCTGGAGAACGCTCTAGTTCGGCAAAGGGTGCAATCGCGCGACGACATTCTGTCGACATCGGATGATCAATATCTAGCAGGAGCGTCTTATCGCTCTGAACAATTAGCGGGCCTTCGCTCATTTCAAGAGATCCTTTATTAGAGCATGCAGAAGCGCACTTCGTTCTTCGATCGATTTCAGACTTAACCATTCATTAGGCGCATGTGCACCGCCGCCAACTGCGCCAAGTCCATCTAGTACTTGTGCACCAGCAGCTGCAGCAAAGTTGCCATCGCTAGCTCCACCGACTTCGGCACAACCTAGGGGAGCCATGCCAATCTCTTTTGCAACGCGTTCTACGCGCTCATAAAGTTCTTTAGTAGATGATGGTTGTAGCGGCGGACGATTAAGCCCACCGGTTACCTCAATCCGCGCACCATTAGTAGTTGCAGATAAAGATTTAATCGCTTGATCAACACGTTCTAGCTCTGCCTGGGAAAACGAACGGGCATCAATTTCTAGAATAGCTAAATCAGGAACGGTATTTGCGCTATTGCCAGAGCTCAAGAGCGTCGGAACAACGGTTGTTCCGTGGGCAGAATCTTCAAGTGCTGATAACTTCAAAATCAAATGTGCGATCTCAACAGTTGAGTTGACGCCCTTTTCTGGTTCGAGTCCGGCATGAGCGGCAAGCCCGTGCGCACTGACCTTGTACATCGCAGTGCCTTTACGCCCAGTCTTAACTTTTCCATTAAGCGATGCTTCTAAAACTAGTACCGCTTTTGCTTTGGCAGATAAATCCATAATTAATTTACGAGAAGCAAAACTTCCGGTTTCTTCATCGGTAGTTGCAATAAGTGCAACACGATCGCCTGCTTCAGAGATTCCCTTAAGAGCGTAGAGCGCTTGAACGAATCCCGCCTTCATATCGAATACGCCAGGTCCGCGAACTACATCTCCATTTACTTCCCATAGCGGTGAGTAAGAACCATGTGGCCAGACGGTATCGAGATGAGCCAAAATCAAAATCTCTGGAGCATCAGATCCCCACCAGAAAACCGGGCGGCCTTCAATCTCTTTTATTTGGGCAGGTACTCCAAGTACGCGAGTTGAAATATCGCTCGCTAAACGAACCACGTTGCGACAGGCTTCAATATCTTCGCTCGGTGATTCACAACGAACCAACGCTTCTATCGCTGCCAACATAGGGTCAAGTCTGCCGTATTGGTCGCTATTGGCGCTCGTCATATCGCTGC
>JBEAMT010000013.1:0-3752 GCA_041165825.1 Actinomycetota bacterium
TTCGTTGAGCGCGTAGGTCGTATGGTGCAGCGCGATATGCACCACCCATCAGTTATCTTCTGGTCACTTGGCAATGAATCAGGTATAGGCACCAACCATTACGCGGCTGCTGCCTTTGCGCGTTCCCTCGATACATCTCGTCCACTTCATTACGAAGGCGCCATCAATGGCGATTGGCGCGGTGGCCACACCCTGACTGATGTCATCTGTCCGATGTATCCATCAATTAAAGCAATCGTCAGCCACGCAAAATCAGGAAAGCAAGATCGCCCATTGATTATGTGCGAGTACTCGCACGCGATGGGTAATTCAAATGGAACCTTGAAAGAGTATTGGGATGCCATCCACTCACTTCCTGGATTGCAAGGTGGATTTATCTGGGAATTCTGGGATCACGGCATTGAACAAACACTTGCCGATGGAACTAAGCGTTCTGCCTACGGTGGAGATTTCGGTGAAGTACGCCATGACGGAAACTTTGTCTGCGATGGAATGGTCTTTCCTGATCGCACACCAAAGCCTGCGATGCACGAATTTAAATCAATCGCTGCCCCTGTCGCCTTCACCTCAACAAAGGCAGCAACTGGCAACTTCACCATTACCAACCGCCAGTTCTTCAAGGATCTAGCAGGTTTTGGCTGCACGTGGACCATCACCCGCGATGGCGAAATCATTGATAGCGGCACCTTGAAGCTGCCAAACGTTGCTCCACAGAAGAGCGCCAAGGTGCGCATTACATCGAAGTTCCTCGCCAAGATCGATGGACCAGGTGAAAGATTTATTACCTTCTCACTCTTTAATTTGCATCGCACCGATTGGGCACCAGCCGGACATGAAGTTGCCTGGCAACAATTTGCACTTGCATCTCGCAAGGCAACAATTCCTACTGCTCGAACCAACGAACTCTTTGAAAACGCAGTCGATGATGCTGGCGAAATCCAACTTCCATTCGGTCTTTTGGCACCTCAACCATCGTTTTGGCGTGCACCTACAGATAACGATCGCATCGCTCACTTTGCTGAAAAATGGGATGGTTACGGCGTTCGCGAATTAGAACGCATTGATTGCACCATTACCGAAACAGCCAAGTCATACAAGGTCTCGAGCGTCTGGCAGACCAGCACCGGATTTAAGGTCAAGCAGGTTCAACTTGTGACACCTATTGCAGATGGATTCTCAGTAAAAGAGACCATCACAACACCAAAGCAATGGGATGACATTGCTCGCGTTGGTATCAACTTTGAAATCGATGGCGTGCTATCAAATTTCACCTACCTTGGCGTTGGTCCACACGAGACATATCCAGATCGCAAAATCGGTCGCGTTGGAAAATGGGCATCCTCTGTCTTTGAGCAGTACATCCCATATGTACGCCCACAAGAAAACGGCGGCCACAACGGCGTTCGTTGGTTTACCTTGACCGATAACGCAGGTAACGGACTTCGTATCGACATAGATAAGCCACGTCAGGTCAGCGTCAACCCGTTTAGAGCAACCGAATTAGCCGATGCAACCCATGACGTAGAACTACGCGCATCTGGAAACACAATTGTTCATATCGATGCAGCTCATCGTGGCGTTGGAACAGCATCCTGTGGCCCAGATACCTTGCCGCAATACCTAGTATCTGGCGGTACTTATAGCTTTACTTGGAGCATAAGAACTATCTAATCGGCCACTTTGTTGGAGTTGGGTATTTAGCAACTCTGCCATCACCAGATGATTTACCGCGTAGACGGCGGTAAATCCACGGCAGCGCAAAGATAAAGAACCATGCAACAGTGACCAGCTTTTCAACAACCCACGGAGTTTTCTTTGCTGGCGGTAGCGGTATACGCCAAGCCGGATCAAATGGAAGGCCTAACCTTTCAAGAACAGCATCTGCGCATCTCTTATGGCCTTCAGCATTGAGGTGAAGGCGATCAAAGGCTAAGAATCGACGATCGCTAAGGAATCGCTCTTGGTTTGCATCAACAACGATTGCGCCGACTTCAGCACCCACTTCGCGCACGCCCTTGTTGAATTCTGAGAATCGTTTCTCCCAGATCTCAGAGCCTTTTCCTTTATTGCCAGTTTTTTCAAGGACGGTGAAGAGCATCAACGTTGCACCTGATTTTGCAATCAAACGAACTGCTTCTTGATATAGCGGAATCGCAATTGAGGCTTGATATCCAGGACGAAGCGCATCATTGGCGCCTGCATGAAATGAAACCAAAGTATCTGCTCCCGTGACAAATGCCAGCGCAGTCGGAACCTGATCTTCAACTACTTGGCCCAGTAACTTTCCACGCACCGCTAGATTCATATAAGTAAAGTCTGCATGCGAATTTGCCATTACATCAGCAACGCGATCTGCCCAACCACGATATTTGCCATTGATGATTTCATCAGACATACCCTCTGAATATGAATCACCACAGACAATAAATCGTTGAAATGCCATGCCTTTATCCCTTACGACGCGCCTCATCGACTGCATAAAGCGCGATGGATGTTGCAACAGATGCATTCAAAGATTCAGTCGATGTGCTAATTGGAATAGATACAACAATGTCGCACTTTTCACGCGTTAAACGTGCAAGTCCCTTGCCTTCAGAGCCCACAATCAGCATCAGCGGCTCCGTTGCGACCTTCATATCGGCGATCTTCACATCAGATTCACCATCAAGACCGACTACAAAGCAGCCCATCTTCTTAGCTTCATCGATTGTGCGAGCAAGGTTTGTTACCTGCGCAATTGGCAAGCGAGCCGCAGCTCCAGCAGATGATTTCCAAGCCGATGCTGTCATGCCAGCCGCGCGACGTTCAGTCATTAAGACACCTGATGCGCCAAAGGCAGCTGCAGATCTAACAATCGCACCTAGGTTACGAGGATCGGTGACGCCATCGAGAGCGACCAACAACATCGGTGACTTTGCGCGCTGAGTAATTTCTTCAAATGATGAATATTGGAATGGCTTAATCGCCAAGATAATTCCTTGGCTATTAGGTGATATTCCTTCAACCTCTGCGCGATGTGCTTCGCGGATTGATAGTCCGTGATTGAGCGCCAGCTGCAAGCTTTCAGCAACGCGATCATCGACATCAATACTGCGTGCAACTAAGAGTTCTGTAGCTGGAACAGATTCGCGAAGCGCTTCAAGAACTGCGTTGCGGCCTGCCACGATTTCACCACGTGGTGCATCTCCTCGAGAAAACTTACGTGCTGCAGTTGCCGGCTTCTTCGCAGCAGCCGGATTTTTGGATTTAGCTAGCTCTGCGGCTTTTTTGCGCTTTGCAGCTGCGTGATAGGGACGATCTTCAGCCTTCGGTGTTGGACCTTTACCTTCTAAGCGACGCTTATTGTTTCCACCAGTGCCCGCTGAAGGGCCCTTCTTGGATTTGCGCACTGCGCCTCTTGGTTTTGCATTACCTGCCATGGTTATTGTCCATCTCTAGAAATAGACCAACGTGGCCCTTGTGCTGTGTCTTCAATAGTAATTCCAAGGGATGCTAACCCATCACGAATGGCATCAGATGCTGCAAAATCTTTTCTCTCTCGCGCTGCTGTGCGTTGCGCCAGCGCTAACTTGATAACGCCATCGAGCGCTGCAGTCATATCTTCGCCTGCGCCCCCGGAAGCAAATGCTGAATCAAATGGGTCGCAACCAAGAACATCGAGTGCGCCGCGAATTTCGTTGGCCGCAGATGCAATTACAGCCTTATCTCCTGCAGTAATTGCGCTATTTCCTGTCTTTAAAGCTTCTGAGATT
>JBEAMT010000014.1:0-4521 GCA_041165825.1 Actinomycetota bacterium
ATCGAGATCCATCTCCTGAGAGTTGTACTTGAGATCTCTGGCGACTTTTGTCTGTTTAGCTTTTGCACGGCCGCGACCCATAGGGCGACCTCCTTACCAAAGTGAAATTCGTCAAGACGCGTAGGTTATCGCGTCCTGTAGTTACCTTCCAAAGCAGCGGCGCCGGGGCCGTTTTGAGCGTGAATTGAGCCTGCCACCCAGGCTTTCATTCCGCGGGCGGCAAGTGAGCGGATGGTCAGATCGGCGATTGCTGGATCGACAATAGCGATCATACCGATGCCGACGTTCCAGGTTCGCTCCATATCGGCTTGAGGTACAGCAGCCACTTTCGCCATAAATTCCATTTCGGCAGGAAGTGCCCAGGTGCTGCGATCGTATTTTGCGATTAAACCTTCTGGAATAACGCGCGCGGTGTTATCAGCAAGGCCGCCACCGGTGATGTGAGAGAAAGTGCGGATATTTTCTTGCTGAGCTTTTATCAGCGCAATGCAATCAAGGGTGTAAATCTCGGTTGGCGTTAAAAGAATTTCACCAAGTGGCTTTGATAAACCTTCATATGTTTTCTGCAGATCTAACTTCTGCGTTGTCAAGATGTGGCGAACTAGAGAATAGCCATTGGCGTGGAAACCACTCGCTGGCATTGCAATAATTGCATCCCCGGCTTTCACACGATGAGAACCAAGTTGTTTATCAGCATCAACAACGCCAGTTGCAGCACCTGCAATATCAAACTCATCTTCTGCAAGTAACCCAGGATGCTCGGCAGTTTCACCACCTATTAAAGCTGTGTTGGCTTTCACGCAACCGCGTGCAATACCGCCGACAATTTCAGCAATTCTTTCTGGAATTACTTTGCCAACTGCGATGTAATCAGTCATAAAAAGTGGTTCAGCTCCACAAACCACTAAATCATCTACGACCATCGCAACTAGATCTTCACCAATTGTGTCGTACTTGCCCAGCTGGCGTGCGATTTCAGTCTTTGTACCAACACCATCGGTTGATGTAGCAAGAAGCGGTTTATTAAATTTCTTCAGCGCGCTGGCATCAAATAGCCCTGCAAATCCCCCAATGCCACCTTGCACTTCAGCGCGAGTTGCTCTAGCAATTGATGCCTTCATCAATTCAACGGCGCGATCTCCGGCATCGATATCGACGCCTGAATCTTTATATGTGCTCATGGTTTTTCACCACCTCGGTAACTTCTAGGCGCATCTTGCCTTCCGACATATCTGCCGGAACAGAAATTGGGTATTTTCCTGTAAAACAGGCGGTACAAAGCTTATTTTCATCGACAGTGGTGGCCTCAATTAAGCCTTCCATTGATACATAACTAAGCGAATCAGAACCAATAGAGCGACGAATTTCTTCAATTTCCAGGCCGCTCGCAATTAACTCAGCGCGCGTTGCAAAATCAATTCCGTAGTAACAAGGCCATTCAACTGGTGGGCTAGAGATACGCACGTGGATCTCGCGGGCACCGGCTTCGCGCAACATGCGCACAATTGCACGCTGGGTATTTCCGCGCACAATCGAATCATCGACAACCACAATGCGCTTGCCTTCAATGATTTCGCGAAGTGGGTTTAACTTTAGGCGAATACCAAGTTGACGAATTGTCTGGGAAGGTTGAATAAAGGTACGACCAACATAAGAGTTTTTTACTAAGCCCAGTCCATATGGAATTCCTGATTGTTGTGCGTAACCAATCGCCGCAGGTGTTCCAGATTCAGGAACGGGAATAACTAGATCCGCTTCAACTGGTGATTCAATAGCTAAACGCTTTCCAATACGAACTCGGGTAGCGTGAACGCCTTGTCCAGCAATAGTTGTATCAGGGCGAGCTAGATATACATATTCAAAGATGCAGCCTTTAGGTTCAGGTGATGCCCAAATCTGTGAACGAATACCTTCTTCGTTAATAGCCAAGAATTCACCTGGTTCGACTTCGCGCACAAAGGCCGCACCGACAATGTCTAGCGCGGCAGTTTCAGATGCAACTACCCAGCCACGTTCTAACTTTCCGATAACAAGTGGGCGAACACCGTGGCGATCACGTGCTGCATACAAAGTTTTCTCATCCATAAAGACGAGTGAGAAAGCTCCTTCCAGCTTTGGCAGAACCGCAATCGCACTCGCTTCAACGTTCTTTTCATCTTGCAGACCAATTAAGGCAGTCATGATCTCGGTATCAGTTGTTGCACCTCGCCCACTCTTGGCGTTATCGCCTTCGAGTTTCTGAACCATTTCGGCAAGGTCACCAGTATTTGTGAGATTTCCATTGTGAGCTAACGCCAAAGTGCCGTATTTAGTGGGTCTTAACGTTGGCTGTGCGTTAACCCAGGTGCTTGATCCGGTGGTGCTGTAACGACAGTGGCCAATTGCTAGATCACCAGTAAGCGAAGCTAAATCTGTTTCAGTAAAGACCTGAGACACAAGTCCCATATCTTTATAGATCAAAATACGTTCGCCATCAGATGCCGCGATTCCTGCCGATTCTTGTCCGCGATGTTGCAGCGCATAAAGACCATAAAAAGTTAACTTAGCAACCTCTTCGCTAGGTGCCCAAACTCCAAACACCCCGCATGCATCTTGCGGGGCTTTATCGTCATCTAGAACATTGTGGTTGAGCAAACCATCAGGGCGACGGGTCATGAGTTAATCCTAAGTGGCAGAAGTTCAGTTAAATCTGCACGCACACCCGATGCGTTAATGAGTCCTGCTGACATCGCATCGGCCCAAGTGCGTTCACCGTTAGCGAGTGCCAGCCAAGTTTCGGCGTTCATCTCGATCACATTTGGAGGCGTGCCTCGGGTATGAGTAGGACCATCACCACATTGCACGGCAGCATAAGGAGGAATTCGCACTTCAATTGCGCGACCAGGTGAGCGCTCAACCAAGAGAGCAAGAGTCTGCTTAACCGCTTCTAAAATATGAGGATCACGCATCTTTATCCAAATAACCTTGCGAAGGTTTCAGTATGTGCCTTGCGTAATTCAACTAGAGAAATAACTGCATCGTTTATAACTAGTGATTCTCCACCAGTTGTTCCAAGTTTTGCGATTTTTATATCTTTAGATTTAGCTAACTTATCTAATTGGTCAGTCTTGCTTGGATCAATTGCAACAACTACGCGTCCTGGAGTTTCGCTAATTAATTCAATTCCTGCGTTAGATAAAGTTACTTTTGCGCCGACGCCTTGGCGCAGTACCATTTCGGTTAGCGTTGCTGATAGACCGCCCTGGCTTAAATCATGTGCTGCAGTAAATATCTGCTCGGTTCGGCCAGCAACTAGTACGTCGATAAGACGCATTTCACGCTGCAGATCAGCTGTTGGCGCACTACCTCCGCGTTGGCCATGGATATATGCCCATTCGCTACCGGCGATATCGTGCGCAGTTTCACCAAGTAAATAAAGATCCAAACCTGCACGTTCAAAACTCATCGGCGTTCTTGTACGAACATCATCAATTACACCAAGCACTCCGATAACCGGGGTAGGCAAAATCGCAATCGCACCTGTCTGGTTATAGAAAGAAACGTTTCCACCTGTAACAGGTAGCCCCATCTCTAAACAACCATCAGCTAAACCGCGCACACTTTCTGCAAATTGCCACATCACACCTGGATCTTCAGGAGATCCAAAGTTAAGACAGTTGGTTACCGCCAATGGCTTGGCACCAGCAGTTGCAATATTGCGCGCAGCTTCAGCAAGTGCCAACTTCGCACCTTCATAAGGATTTAAGTAAGACCAGTTGGCGTTGGCATCAGTTGCAACCGCTACACCCAAATGTGTTTTCTCATCTATTCGAACCATTCCAGAATCATCTGGTTGCGATTGAATGGTGTTGCCCTGAACATAGCGATCGTATTGAGATGTCACCCAAGATTTATCGGCTAAGTTAGGCGTTGCTGCTAACTTCAATACGGCTGCCTTAATCTCATCGGTAGTTTCTGGCAATTTAACGTTTACAACTTCAGCATTTACACGGTCTATATAATCAGGCTTGGCGAGTGGGCGGTTGTAGACCGGGCCTTCATGAGCGACGGTGCGAGGTGGAACTTCAACAATTAAATCTCCGTGCCAAGTAATTTCTAAACGATCGCCATCAGTTACTTCACCGATAACCGTTGCGGTGACATCCCATTTCTTGCAGATCTGCAAGAAGCGATCTATGTGCTTTGGTTCTACGATTGCGCACATCCGCTCTTGCGATTCAGACATCAAAATCTCTTCAGGGGAAAGTGATGGATCGCGCAGCGGAACTTTGTCGAGCTGCACCTTCATGCCACCTGAACCACCTGATGCAAGTTCGGATGTGGCACAAGAAAGTCCTGCACCTCCAAGATCTTGAATACCAACAACTAAATCTTCAGCAAAGATTTCTAGCGAACATTCGATAAGGACTTTCTCAACAAAAGGATCGCCAACCTGCACAGCAGGTCGCTTGGCTGGTCCTTTTGATTCAAAAGTTTCGGATGCTAAAACCGAGACGCCACCGATTCCATCGCCACCAGTTT
>JBEAMT010000015.1:0-2988 GCA_041165825.1 Actinomycetota bacterium
GTGTCGTACAAGCTGGCGACACTCGTTTTACAGTTGCAGATGTACCTGGATTGATTCCAGGAGCATCCCAAGGCAAAGGTCTCGGACTGCAATTTTTACGCCATGTCGAACGTTGTGTAGCACTGGTACACGTATTGGATTGCGGAACTCTAGAAACTGATCGCAATCCCATTGATGACTTACAAGCAATTGAAGATGAACTAGCGCTATATGGTGGGCTTGAAGATCGTGCGCGCATAGTTGCACTGAACAAGATTGATTTACCAGATGGCAAAGCCATGGCTGATATGGTGGAAGAACAACTACGCGAAAAGGGCTATGAGGTCTATCAAGTTTCGGCAGCAAGTCGGGAAGGTTTACAAGAACTTCTCTATGCGATGGCGCGCTTGGTGCAACGCGAACGAACAGAAGCGGCTAAAGAAGAACGTACCCGTATTGTCTTGCGACCAACAGCAGTCGATGATTCTGGATTTACAGTTCAGAAAAATGGCGATGGTTCATTTAGCGTTCGTGGCCAGAAAGTGGTCCGTTGGGTTCGTCAAACTAACTTTAAAAATGCGGAAGCTATTGGATATCTGGCAGATCGTCTTGCGCAGTTGGGTGTTGAGAAAGAACTTTTCAAAAAAGGCGCGGTTGCAGGTTCCGAGGTTCGCATTGGCTCTGGCGATAATGAAGTTGTCTTTGAATGGGAACCAACCATCGAAGCAGGCGCCGAACAATTAGCTGGCTTCTTGCATCGTCGCGGCGAAGATTCTCGTTTAGAGGGTGCCTGGCAGACTGTCGAACGCGAAGAAGACCGTTTAACTGATGAAGAAATTGCTCGTCAATGGGAATATAACGTTTCCAATCCACATACTCCAGAATTAATTGAGGAGGATGACAAATGACCCGCGCTGCGATAGCAAGCGCTAAGCGCATCGTTATCAAGATAGGTTCATCATCTCTTACAGGCGCTGCTGGTGCAGAACTTGACTCTTCTTCAGTTCAAAAAATCGTCGATATTGCTACCTCACTAAAAAGAAGAGGCGCTGAAGTAGTAGTTGTCTCCTCAGGCGCAATCGCTGCGGGATTGTCACCCCTTGGTCTCAAAGTTCGCCCACGCGACTTAGCAACTCAACAAGCTGCAGCCTCTGTTGGACAAGGCTTATTAATTGCTCAGTACAGCGAAAAATTTAAGGCGCACGGAGTCATATCTTCACAAGTTTTGCTTACAACAGAAGATGTCGTTCGTCGCTCACATTATGCAAATGCGCAACAAACTCTCACCAAGTTACTTTCACTTGGGGTGGTGCCGGTCATCAACGAGAACGACACAGTCGGTACTCAAGAAATTCGATTTGGCGACAATGATCGCTTAGCGGCTCTCGTTGCTTTGTTGATTCAAGCAGATCTGCTAATTCTCATCTCGGATATAGATGCGCTCTATGACGCACCTCCAACACAGGGTGGTGCTCAAGCAATTAAAAATGTTGCTCAGATGTCAGATATCGAAGGCATTGCTTTAGGAGGCGCTGGTTCTGCAGGCGTTGGCAGTGGGGGAATGGTGACGAAAGTTGAAGCTGCCCGCATCGCAACGAGTGCAGGAATTCCGATGCTGCTTACCTCGCTTGCTCAATCAGATAAGGCAATTAATGGGGAAGAAGTTGGTACTTTTTTTGAAGCCCAGCTTTCAAAGACAAACTCACGCCTGCTCTGGCTGGCACATGCCTCAACTCCGCGAGGAAAACTTATTCTTGATGATGGAGCAGTGAAAGCTATTCTTGAAAGAGGGGTCTCACTTCTTCCAGCTGGCGTTACCGCAGTAGATGGTGAATTTATTTCAGGCGATACAGTCGAACTCGTTTCTCAAACAGGCAAGGTGATTGCGCGAGGGCTAGTTGCTTTCGATGCCGAAGAAATCCCGCAGATGTTAGGTAGATCCACAAAAGAGTTGGCAGCCACTTTAGGCGCAGAATACGAACGCGAACTCGTGCACAGAGATGATTTAGTACTCCTATGAGCGCCACAGAACTCGTTGCAGAATTAGCAACTAAAGCTCGTCGCGCTGCTAGAACATTGTCGACTGCATCCGGTGCTGAACGTAAATCCGCACTAGAAGTAATTGCACAAGCACTGGAATCACGTAGCGCTGAAATTCTTGCAGCTAATGAAATCGATATGGTTAATGCACGCGCAGAAGGTATGCATCCACAAATGCAGGATCGATTGCTCCTTACATCTTCACGTATCAAGGGCATGGCCGATGGTGCACGTCAGGTAGCAGGTTTGCCCGATCCGCTTGGACAAGTAATTCGCAAATCAACTTTGCCTAACGGATTAGAGCTCGAGCAGATCTCCGTTCCATTCGGAGTGGTTGGAATGGTTTATGAGGCGCGACCCAATGTGACCGTGGATGCGGCAGTTATTCTCTTGATGTCCGGCAACGCAGCTCTATTGCGTGGATCGTCATCTGCGCGAAATAGCAATGAGATTTTGGTTAACGTAATTAAGGATGCGCTGGCTCAAACACAAATTTCTCCAGAGGTGATTCAGCTAGTTCCGTCCGATGACCGTGAAACTGTCAAAGCGCTGCTCACTGCCCGGGGAAAGGTGGACTTAGTAATTCCACGTGGATCTGCATCGCTCATTCGTATGGTTGTCGATGAAGCAACTGTGCCAACTATTGAAACTGGCGCGGGTGTCTGCCATGTCTATGTGGATGAATATGCTGATATTGAAAAAGCCCTGCCAATTTTGATTAATTCAAAGACTCATCGCCCAAGCGTGTGTAACGCGGCCGAAACTCTTCTGGTGCACAAAGCTGTTGCACCTATTTTCTTGCCAATGGCTCTCAAGGCGCTACATGAAGCAGGCGTCGTATTGCATTGCGATGTAACCTCTCATAAAGTTGCTGAAAAATTTGCTATTCCTTCAACGCTGGCAAATGAGGAAAATTGGAGCACTGAATACGGTGTGCTTGAAATGAATGTGGGCGTGGTTGATTCGGTA
>JBEAMT010000016.1:0-3230 GCA_041165825.1 Actinomycetota bacterium
GGTGTAACTGTGATCGTTTCATCGTCGCCGAAGGATGCAACCTGTGTCATACAAGCAAGACGTGGCTTTCCGTTGATCTCCATCGAACAAGATCCGCACTTGCCTGCCTTACAGTTCCAGCGCACAGCAAGATCTCCCATTTGGGTCGCTTGCACGCGGTGAATTACATCGAGAACTACTTCACCTTCATTGGCTTCCACCTGAACATCTTTAAGTCCACCGTCAGTTGCATCTCCTCGCCAGATGCGAAGATTTATTTTGCGCGCCATTAGTTGGAACCGCCTTTCGCAATTTCTTCCGGTGTCATGTACTTCTTAAGTTCATCAACTTCAAAGAGGTCGAAGAGTTCCTTAGGCATGAAGGGCAGCGCTTGCTTGCGCACATTTACTTGATTGCCATCGAATGATGAGATGTGGTTGTACTGACGCCAACCTGAATCCATGCCTGGGAAATCATCACGGGTATGTCCACCGCGAGATTCTTCGCGGCTGATCGCTGACTTTGCGGTGCTTTCAGCAACTAACAACATGTTGTCGAGATCGAAAGCCAAGTGGAAACCTGGGTTGAACTTACGTCCACCAGAAACGGCAACATTGGCGCTGCGCTTTCTGATGTCGGCGATTTTTTCGATTGCATCTTTAAGTTCTGAGCCAGTGCGGATAATGCCGACCAAGTTATGAGTTACTTCTTGCAACTCTGCGTGGAGTGAATATGAATTCTCTCCACCACTGCGCGCAAATGGCGCTTCGATACGCGCTGCTGCTGCAGCAATTGTCGCCTCAGAAACTGGAACTGCAGTTGTCTGCTTAACGTAGGCAGCTGCCCCCATTCCGGCGCGACGACCAAAGACCAAGAGATCTGAAAGTGAGTTTCCACCGAGACGGTTTGATCCGTGCATTCCACCGGCAACTTCACCAGCTGCGTATAGACCTGGAACCCCGACCGCTGCTGCAGTATCTGGTTCTACTTCAACGCCACCCATTACGTAGTGACAGGTTGGACCAACTTCCATTGGCTCCTTTGTAATGTCAACGCCAGCTAATTCGTAGAACTGGTGCCACATAGATGGCAGGCGCTTCTTAATTACTTCAGCAGAGAGGCGCTTAGAAACATCGAGGTATACGCCGCCATGTTCGGTGCCGCGGCCTGCTTTAACTTCAGAGTTAATCGCGCGCGCAACTTCATCGCGTGGCAATAGCTCTGGTGGGCGGCGGTTATTGTCTTGATCGGTATACCAACGATCAGCTTCTGCTTCATTATCTGCGTACTTATCTTTAAATACATCTGGGATGTACTTAAACATAAAGCGCTCACCCTTATTATTGGTAAGAATTCCACCTTCACCGCGAACAGACTCTGTTACAAGAATTCCGCGCACTGATGGTGGCCAAACCATTCCAGTTGGGTGGAATTGCAAGAACTCCATATCTACCAAATTAGCGCCGGCCTTCAAAGCAAGTGCATGGCCATCGCCAGTGCCTTCCCATGAATTTGAGGTAATTTTGAAAGTCTTTCCAACGCCACCAGTTGCAATGATTACAGCAGGTGCTTCGAAGAGAACTTCTGATCCTGATTCGCGCCAATAACCATATGCGCCAGCGATCTTGCCATTCTCCTTAAGAATTTCAGTGATCGTTAGTTCTGCGAAAACTTTGATATGTGATTCGTAATCACCGTGATCGCGCTTATCTGCTTGTTGCAGCGCAACAATCTTCTGTTGCATTGTTCGGATAAGTTCTAGACCTGTGCGATCGCCAACGTGGGCAAGACGTGGATATTCGTGTCCACCGAAGTTACGCTGGCTGATCTTTCCTTCTTTAGTGCGATCAAAGAGCGCGCCCCACATTTCAAGTTCCCAGATGCGATCTGGAGATTCTTTGGCATGTAGTTCTGCCATACGGAAATGGTTAAGGAACTTTCCACCGCGCATCGTGTCGCGGAAGTGGACTTTCCAGTTATCGTTTGAATTTGCGTTACCCATTGATGCCGCAGCGCCACCTTCAGCCATAACTGTGTGGGCCTTGCCGAATAGTGATTTACAAATTATCGCTACGCGCAGACCTGATTCGCGGGCCTCAACTGCCGCGCGCAAACCAGCGCCACCTGCACCAATTACTAATACGTCGTACTTATGGCGTTCTAGAGCGGTTGTCATATCCGTTGGCATCCTTTAGAAGAAGTAGAAATTGGTCCAGGCGCCAGTTGCAACTTGGCGGACATAGATATCGGCGAAGGCAACTGCGGCAAGTGAATACCAAGCAAATTGCTGATGTGAATGATTTAGCACTGAAACCCAGCTCCAAAGCTTGTAGCGAATTGGGTGCTTTGAGAAGTGCTTCAATCGGCCGCCAACTGTGTGACGGCAGGTGTGGCAAGACAGTGAATACATCCAGAGCATCGCTGAACTCAGGGTTAACACAATTGAGCCAACGCTCATATGTCCCCACTCGCCGGCTGGATTCTTAAAAGAAATTACTGCGTCGTAAGTAAGGATTACGTTAAATACCAAACCTGCATAGAAGAACCAACGGTGTGCGTTCTGCAAAATTAGTGGTGCGCGTGTTTCGCCTGTGTATTTGCTGTGCGGTTCTGCAACTGCACATGCAGGTGGTGATAACCAGAATGCACGGTAGTAAGCCTTGCGGTAGTAGTAGCAAGTCATACGGAAACCAAGTGGGAAGATCAAAATAATTAGTGCTGGTGAAAGTGCGAAGTTAAAAATTTCTGCGCTTACCGGAGTCCAACCAAAAATAGTTGCTTCAGGAACGCAAGCTTGCGAAAGACATGGTGAATAGAAAGGAGAGATCAGGTGGTCTTTGTAATAGTTGGCGCCTTCGAATGCACGGAAGGTTGCATAGACAACGAAGCTCATTAAAACTCCGAAGGTAATTGCCGGTTGCAACCACCACTTATCTGTGCGAAGCGTGCGCTCTTTTATCTTTGCGCGTGTTGGAGAAAATACTCCGGACATTTCTACCCCTTTAAGACCTTTAAGCCCTGTAACCCATATCAACCCTAGTAAAGGATTGTTATTACTTAAGGAGAAGTGTGCGCTGATCGGGCAAAAGTCGCTAGGCGGTAGCCCGTATCTCGGCTATGAAGTCAGCCACAACTAGATCAAAAAATGGCGGAGGGCGTGGGATTTGAACCCACGAAACTTTCGTTTGCCGGTTTTCAAGACCGGTGCACTCGGCCGCTATGCGAGCCCTCCGTGGGAGAGATTACCCGAA
>JBEAMT010000017.1:0-9875 GCA_041165825.1 Actinomycetota bacterium
GAGCGCGACATCAAGGCGACGGCGCTGCCCACCAGAGAGCGTTCTAATTAGCGCAGTAGATTTATCAGTTAACCCAACAGCATCGATAACCTCATCAACACCACGCGGATTTGAGTAGTACTTTGCAAAATGTGCGACAGTTTCATAGACAGATAAATCACCAGCATCGTTAGTCGATTGCAGTACGACACCGATGCGATTTCGCCAACTGCGGGCTTGCTCCCCTTTTACGCCAGGGTCAATTCCGAGAACTGAAACTTCACCGCCATCGCGATCGCGAAAACCTTCTAGGATCTCAACCGTTGTGGTCTTGCCAGCGCCGTTAGGTCCTAGCAGGGCAAATATCTCACCCGGCTCGATGGATAAATCGATCCCAGCAACTGCCTTATTTGATCCGTAACTTTTCTCGAGGCCACGGACACTAATCACGCTGCTCATATAGCAACCATGCCACATTAAGAGCAAAAGTGCGAGAAAATGAATCCATGAGCCCACGACGCAACTATCCAAAGGGGCGTCGCCCAAAGGATGAAGAGCGCGATATCGCTACCTCTAATCAAACTATCGAAGAACATACAGATGGCGATTTTATTGTTCGCAAAATCACTGGATCTAGTTCGACCAAACCTTATCGCTGCCCTGGATGTGATCAAATAATTCCAATGGCAACACCACATACAGTTGCTTGGATGATTGGTGATGAGGATGGTCGTCGCCATTGGCATAACGCATGTTGGGCAAAGCGAAATAACCGCAGACCTAACACAGAACGCACACGTAATGCGCCACGTTTTTAAATCTTAAATAACTAGCCCAGGCGGCCGTTTAGTAAACGTGTCAGAGTAACAATCAATTTGTCATTTCCTTTAGTGCGTTTAAAACTTGTAAATGCGATTGGCAACTGGAAACGAGCGCGTACAACAGTCCGCGGATAAGTAAATTCAAGAATTCCCTCTGGCCCATGGATGCGGCCATACCCGCTATCTTTCACACCACCAAATGGCACAGAGGCAATCGCCGCAAAAGAAATCGTTGAATTTATAGCAACCATGCCGCAATGCAATTGGCGAGCAATTTTCTTTCCCTGACGCTTTGACCAAATCGATGCGCCAAGTCCATATCTAGAAGCATTTGAGAGCACAATCGCCTCGGCCATTGATCTAACTCTATTAATCGCGATGGTTGGTCCAAAAGTTTCCTCCAACATTGCAGTTGAATTCTCTGGAACATCGAGCAAGATAACTGGCTCAACAAATGGAGCTTTTACTGAATCAGAGCCACCCATGGCAACCTTTGCACCTTTAGCGATTGCATCATCAATATGTCCCTGAATTACATTTATCTGCGAAGGCATGGTGGCAGGTCCGTAGTTGCCAACTCCAGGTTCACCAGGGTGGATTGATTTTGCGACTTTAATCGCTTCATCAATAAATTTATCTGCAACATTTTCATGTACGTAGACGCGTTCTGCTCCAATACAGGTTTGGCCGGCGTTAGACATCGAAGACCAGATAGTGGCATCGGCTGCGCGCTTAATATCGGCATCTTCAGCAACGATTACCGGATCTTTACCACCACATTCCAGAACAACTGGGGTCATATTTGCCGCACATGCTGCTGCAACTAACTTTGCAGTGCGAGTTGATCCGGTGAAAGCGAGTTTATCCACGCCGCTCTCGCAGAGATATTTTCCGGTAGCGCCAAGACCTGTTATGCATGTGAAAATATCTGCAAATGGTGAAACTTCAGCAAATGTTTTTGCCAATATTGCGCCAACACCTGGTGTGTATTCACTTGGCTTAAATACAACGGTATTTCCGGCAGCGAGCGCGTAAGAGATAGAACCCATCGGAGTAAATATTGGATAGTTCCAAGGGCCGATGACTCCGACTACGCCAACAGGTGAGCGTTCAACAGTTGCTGACATATTTGCCATCAACGCACCAGGTGAGCGATGTGATGTACGCATGGCATCCTCAGCATGCCGTGCCGCCCAACCCAAGTGGCCAACTGCAAGAGCTGCTTCTAACTTTGCATCGCTAACTGGCTTTCCAGTTTCGCGCGATACAAGTTCGGTAATCTCATCAAGTCTGGAGATTAATAAATTGCTCCATTTCAAAAGAATTTTACGGCGACCTTTAAATCCCAGCGCCTGCCATCCGGCTGATGCGCTGCGGGCGTTAGCTACCGCGCCAAATACAGTTTCGCGATCAGTGATCGGGTAATCGGCGATTACTTCACCGGTTACGGGATAGTGCGACGAGAAAGTATTTGAAGTTGTAGTCATGGGGAAAGACTAGACTCTCCTGCATGTTGCAGCCAGTACGCCCGAGTACCGTTCTTCCTGCACAACGCACCCCGTTTACCGTAACCACCGTAGATGGCCAAACTTTGATCGGCGAAAGCGCAGCTCCTCAAGATAAATACACAGGTGCAATCCTTTGCTTACACCCACTGCCTACCGCTGGCGGAATGATGGACAGCCACGTTTATAAAAAGGCTGCTAATCGCTTGCCAGAAATGGCGGGGATACAAGTTGTTCGCTTCAATACTCGCGGTACAACAAGTGAGGCTGGTACCAGCACTGGGACATTTGATAACGGCGGGTTAGAAAAATTTGATATCGAAGCGATGATGACATATTGCCTCGACACTTTAGGACTTAAAAATCTCTGGGTAGTTGGTTGGTCATTCGGCACAGATCTAGCGCTACGACATGCAAAAGATCCAAGAGTTAAAGGGCTAATACTTTTATCTCCGCCTCTTCGCACATCTGAAGTTAGCGACCTTGAATATTGGGCAAGAGATGGCCGTCGCGTTATTGCACTCGTTCCTGAATTTGATGATTATTTGCAACCACCACAAGCAATTGAAAAATTTAGACCACTTACTCAGATTGAGATTATTCCGGTTGCTGGTGCAAAGCATCTCTGGGTAGGAGAGCCGGCAGTACACACGGTATTAAGTGAAATAACCAAGGTAATTGCGCCAGCGAGACTGCCACTTCCGACAGAAATTTAGCCGTTATCTGCGCGCGGGAAGACCACTTCATCAAGTATCAGGATGATTGATGCCGCAACTGGTACCGCAAGAAGACCGCCAATTAAACCAAGTAAGGAAGTACCAATTAGCGCGGATATGATTGTTACCGCACCCGGTACAGAGAGTGTGCGCTTCATAATGCGCGGAGTTAGTAAGTAATTTTCAATTTGAACATATACAACGTAGGTAACAAATGCGATTAAAGCAATTGAAACAGATTGAGTAAGCGCGATTATTGTTACAACGGTGCATCCGATGAAATGACCGATTAGTGGAATTAGCCCACAAACCAAGACGATCATGGCGATAGCAACAGGTGATGGAAGTGAAAGTACAAGTGAAAGTACTAGGACAAATACCGATGCCATGGCCGCTATCAAAATCTGGCTACCAACGAAGGATCCAACGCGAGATATAACTGCATTTGTAAGAAGCGAGACGCGATCACGGCGGCTAGCTGGGACAAAGCGCAGGCCAAGTTGGGTCATTTGTGGAAGTGAGGTAATGAAGTAAAGCGTCAAAATCAAAATAGTAAGTGCGGTAAAAGTTCCTGAAAGAACAGATCTTCCGACGCCGATAACTCCGCCGAAGGCTGAGATTATCAAAGTGCCGTCTGATGTGATCTCTTTTAGTTTAGATTGAAGTGAATCAATAATTCCAAATTGTTTATTTAAATCTGCGATCGCTGGATTCTTATCTAGATCCGTGAGTAGCGCAGGCAGGCTATTAATTAGCTGAGTGCCTTGGGATACAACGGGTGGAATTACCACGGCTATAAAGAAAACTACGAATGCAATGACAGATACAAAGATTATGGCAACCGAATTAGTGCGTGATACACCACGTTTTTGAATTGCTACAACTGCGGGATTTAAACCAGTTGCTAGGAAGAGCGCAACGATTATCAAAACAAATATCTGACTGGTGCTGGCAAGTGCGCGCATCAGAACGATTGCAACGAGTGCGCCTAATGTCGCAATAAATCCAAAGTAGAAGGGGTGAGTCCTATCAATCGGATTTCCTAAGGCCCCAAAATCAGTTTTGATTGCTTTTGCCTTAACCTTTGACTTAGGTTTGCGTTTGATGCGATCAGCTATTGCCATGTGACCTATTCTAAAGCGATATCCTTCATACATGGCGCTACGCATTACGGGATTAGGCGAAGAAATCGCCGCCGTTACTGGCTTGCCTTGGCATATCAATTTGGAGGAATGGCCGGAAGATCCAGCGCTGACCGAAAAACGCGGTATTTCCAGACATATCGTTCGCTTGGTTCGATCAACCGATGATCCCGATGCAGAAGTCTATGCAGTTAAAGAAACAGTCTCCGAATTCGCTAATCGCGAATATAAAGCGCTGCGCGAACTAGCACATCTTGGAGCACCAAGCGTTCAGCCAATTGCGGTAATCGAAGGGCGCACTGATGAGAACGCGGAAGAGCTTCCCTGCGCACTAGTAACGCGCTTCCTGCCATATTCGCTGCCCTACCGAGTTTTACTGAGTGGCAAAGATGTAACGGCAAATGACATCACGATGATGGCAAACGCTCTGGCGCTCTTGTTAGTACAACTTCACTTACTTGGTTTCTGGTGGGGCGATTGCTCGCTATCAAATACTTTATTCCGCCGCGATGCTGAAGCCTTTGCCGCCTACTTGGTTGATGCTGAAACTGGAGAGTTTCAAAAGACTTTAAGTGATGGACAACGTGAACATGATCTAGAAATTGCCCACTTCAATGTTGCAGCTGAGCTAGAAGATTTAGCACTCTCTGGAGTTCTCTACCCAGGCATGGATCCGATTCGCGCTAGTGAAGCGGTGATTAAGCGCTACCACCGAATCTGGAAAGCGCTCAAAGAGCGTCAAGTTTTAGATCCAAAAGATCGTCATGCGGTGGAACGAGCGATGAGACAGTTACACGATTTAGGATTTGCTGTCGAAGAAGTATCGGTATCGCTAGATGGCGAATCACAAAAACTTTATTTCCAGCCAAAACTGGTTGCACCTGGTTATCACCGCAACCGATTACGCGAACTTACTGGTCTAGAAACCGAATCACTTCAAGCAAAGCGATTGTTAGCATCCTTTGATCGCTTCCGCGGACGTGAGGAGAGTCCAAAACCACCAATTCAAGATTCAGCACGTCGCTGGCTTAATGAAACTTATATGCCAATTGTTGAAATGATTCCTAGTAATTTAAAAGGTCGCATCGAAGAAGCACAGTTCTTTCATGAAGTTTTAGAACACCGGTGGTACTTGAGTGAACGTGAAGGTCACGATGTTGGGCTAACCTTTGCTGCGCAGTCATATATCGAAGATGTGCTGCCATTTCGTCGTGATTCTGGTGTAGATGCGGAGGCGCAGGTATGAGTCTGCCACCCAACTTTGGACGTGCAGTTGATCTAAGTTCGCTCGGAAAACCAAAGCCAGAAGTTACAGGATCAATGCCGGGGATTGAAATTACTCCCGAGAACTTAACCAATGAATTTCTAGGTCTCTCCAAATCAAAGCCAGTGGTAATTGTTTGCTGGTCACCTCGATCACCAGAGTCACAAGAAGTTGTTGCGATTCTCGGAAAACTAGCGCTGGCGGATCAAGGAAGTTGGGCACTAGGTCGAGTTGATGTTGATGCCCAACCACAGGTTGCACAAGCACTACAAACTCGCGCAGTTCCCTTTGCAGTGGCAATAATCAACGAACAAATGGTTCCGCTCTTTGAGCAGCCATATCCCGAGGCGCAAATTCGCATGGTGATTGACAAAGTTTTGGCTCTAGCATCCGAACAAGGAGTAGGTAGCGCACCAGTTGAAAAGATTGAACCGGAAGAGGAAGAAGCAATTGCAGCTCTCGATGCTGGTGATTACGCAACTGCAGAAGCCGCATATAAAAAGTTATTGGCGCGCAAACCAAACGATAGCTTTGCAATTCTGGGTCTAGCGCAGACTCAGTTGATGGCGCGCACCGAAGGAGTTGATGGCGCCAAAGTTATGCAAGATGCTTCGGCTCATCCCGACGTTATCGAAATTCAATTGAAATGTGCAGATATCGAAATTGTTAGCGGATATCTTGAGCCAGCCTTTGCACGCCTACTGCGCCTAATCCCACTCTATGACGGTGCGGATAAAAAGGTAGTCAAGGATCGATTAATCGAATTATTTGCCTTGGTTGATCCAGCAGATCCCCGAGTTATTAAGGCTCGAGCAGCCTTAGCGAATGCGCTCTTTTAATGAACACAGTTAAACCAAAGACAGAGTTCAAACTATTACAAGCCCTTTTTGGTATTTACGCCATGCTGATCATGTCTTGGATTCCTCGTTTTCCTGAAGTGAAAGCAAATCTTGGTTTAAGTAATGGAGAGTTCGGAACACTAATTAGTACAGGTTCATTTGGCGCAGTTGCCAGCCTCTTCTTAACCGGCCATATGGTTCATAAATATGGTGTAAAACGAGTCATTTTGACAAATATTTGGATTATGGGGGTGGCCTACTTCTTTATTGTCCGTACCGAATCTTCCGGAATATTTTTAATTTGCAATGTTGCAATTGGTTGGGCTACTTCCGCTTATCACATATCAATAAACGCACAATCATTTAATGCGATGGAAAGAGTTTACGGATTAACAATCGCGCGTTTGCACGGGATGTGGGCGCTAGGTACGTTAACAACGGCGATTATTTCGGGTCTAATCGTTGATTACATATCTATTTCCTGGCATATAGGAACTCTTGCAGTTTTTGTAACTCTCGCATTGACTGCGATGATTATTCGCCTAACACCAGTTCTAATGAAACCTAATGAAGATGAAGAAGAGCACTTACCGCTTCGAACGTTGATTACTTCTTTTCGAGTTGATTGGATAGTTAGTGGCGGTCTACTTTGCGCAGTTTTGCTCGAATTTGCCACAGGAGATTGGTCAGCAATTTTTGCTAAAGAGCGTATCGGGGTCAGTTCAAGTTTGGCTGCTCTGCCATACATCTTATTTATGATCGCAATGATCATAGGAAGACTTAACGCGGGTAAGATAGCTAAGCGCTTTAGAATTGATCAAACCATCCGACTCTTTGCACTAATCGGAGGCACTGGATTCCTCACATTCCTAACCATTGCAGTGCAAATTCCAGAAGAACATAAAACAATTGCATTTGCCCTTACCTGCCTAGCATTTACCTTTGCTGGTATGGGTTCATCCTTAATGGCCCCGACCTTTTACACTGCCGGGAATCAACGCTCACCTCTACCTAGCGCAGTTGTAGTTGGCCAAATGGGAGTTATAAATATGATCGCGGTCTTTATTCTTAAGGCAGTTATCGCCTGGACTGCGCAATTCACCGGATCTTTAGCAATTGCCTTAACCATTCCGGCCCTCATGTTGATTTCAACGGCCTTCTTTGCCCGTGCAGTAAAGCCTAATTAAACGCGCTCTAGCCAAACAGTTGCTAGTGGTGGAATACGGAGCGTTCTTTTCAGGTCTGTATCTACATCAACAGCAAATGAATCGTTGCTAATCCCGCTGCCGCCGTAGGAAACAGCATCGGTATTTAGAATTTCGCGCCATATTCCGGCAGATGGAAGAGGCAACGAATACTGTTCATGTGGAACCGGTGAGAAATTGGTAATACATACAAGTGGAGAACCATCTTCTGACCAACGAGTAAAGGCTAGGACATTGCTGGCGCCATCATCGCCGACTAACCAAGAGAAACCTGCTGGATTTGTATCCATTTGCCAAAGTGCAGGTTGAGATTTATAAATCGCATTCAAATCGGCGATAACCTTTTGTACGCCCTTATGTTCTGCGAACTCAGTTAAATACCATTGCAGACCAGCGCTCTCGCTCCATTCATCATTCTGGGCAAATTCAGATCCCATAAACAATAGTTTCTTACCAGGGTGCGCCCACATAAATCCGTAGAGTGCGCGGAGAGTTGCCAGCTTCTGCCATCGATCACCAGGGAATTTGTTTACCAGCTGACCTTTGCCATGCACAACTTCATCATGCGACAGAGGAAGCATAAAGTTTTCAGACCAGGCATAGAGAATTGAGAAAGTTATCTCGTTATGGTGATAGACGCGGTGAATAGGATCATGTTGCAGGTATTGCAGAGTGTCATGCATCCAACCCATATTCCATTTGAATCCAAAACCCAACCCGTTAGAAGAAGTATCTCTAGTAACACCTGGCCAAGCAGTTGATTCTTCAGCGACCATCATGATTCCGGGATGTGTCTTGTAAGCCGTGGATGTTGCCTCTTGCAAAAGTTGCACTGCCTCAAGATTTTCACGTCCACCAAATTTATTTGGCAGCCATTGACCGTCTTCGCGTGAATAATCGAGATAGAGCATCGATGCCACGGCATCTACGCGCAGGCCATCAATATGGAACTCAGTCAGCCAATAAAGCGCGCTAGCAACTAAGAAATTTCGCACTTCGTTACGGCCAAAGTTAAAGATCAAAGTGCCCCAGTCGGGGTGTTCTCCTAAGCGAGGATCAGAATGCTCATATAGCGCCGTGCCATCAAATTTTGCTAGCGCCCATTCATCTTTAGGGAAGTGCGCTGGGACCCAATCTAAAATCACTCCAATACCAGCTGCATGTAGTGCATCTACCAAGAATCTAAATTCATCCGGGGATCCAAAACGAGAAGTTGGAGCGAAGAAAGAAGTTACTTGATAGCCCCAAGATGGTCCGTATGGGTGCTCAGTAACTGGAAGAAACTCAACGTGGGTAAAGCCTTGTTCGGTTACATAGCTAACTAATTCAGATGCGAGTTCTTGGTAGGAAAGTCCTAATTTCCAGGAACCTAGGTGAACTTCGTAAACGACCACCGGGCTGCGCCAAGGCTCAAACTTACTTCTTTCTGAAATCCATTTTGAATCTTGCCATTGGTATTTTGATTCGTTAACAATCGATGCGGTGTATGGAGGAGTCTCAGTTTGGCGAGATAGTGGATCTGCATGATCTACCCAGCGACCATCTATGGTGCATATTGCAAACTTATATTTAATGCCTGCCCCAACATCTGCAATAAATATCTCCCAGATTCCAGATGAACCTAAACGGATCATGGGATGAGTATTTTTATCCCAAAAATTTACATCGCTGATAAGACTAACTGCACGGGCATTAGGAGCCCAGACTGAAAATGCTGTTCCTAGTAGTTCGCCATTTGCATCACGACGCACATGCGCTCCAAGTACTTCCCAGAGTTTTTCATGACGTCCTTCAGCAATTAAATAAAAATCTAATTCGCCAAGCGTTGAATTAGGATTTAAAAAAGTTGCTGGAGCGATGTAAACCTCATCCGTGACGCTTGCACCCTGAAGCTGCTTTTTAAAAAAGCGCTGGAAGAAGGACATGGTCTGAGGTTAGAGCCTTACCTGGCAAATGTGTGCAACTTTCCCTGACGGTCTTGCCGGATCTAGGCGCACAAAGGTGCTTGGACTCCATGTAAAGCTTTGGCCATCGAGTAAATCCTTAACCTCAAAGGAATGGGTAGCGATTCCTAGCGCCTGCATATCCCAGTGAACGCTTGTCTCTTGCGCGTAAGTTGGATCAAGGTTTACAACCACCAAGATCAAATTATCACCAGTGCGCTTTGAGTAAGCGATGATCGAATCAGAATCTGTATTGTGAAAGCGGAGATTTCTTAGCTGCAAAAGTGAAGGGTTTGTGCGACGAATTTGATTGAGCTGGGTAATAAAAGGAGCAAGTGTTATGCCTTTCTTAGCAGCGCCTTCCCAGTCGCGAACTTTGATCTCGTATTTCTCAGAATCTAAGTATTCTTCCCCGCCATCTTTAAAGCGGCGATGTTCGTATAGTTCGTAACCTGCATACA
>JBEAMT010000018.1:0-2516 GCA_041165825.1 Actinomycetota bacterium
AGTTCGGCATCAATCCCCCGCGGCTTTCGCACCTTCTTCTTGCGGTTGATAAATAAATAGATAACTGCTGCCAACGCCAATAGTTCGAACATCGCCCAACCACCTTTCGATTGAGCACAAACTTACTCGCTGCAACTGACAGCAGTAAGAGAACTACTTAGTTAGTGGCCCCAACAGATACCCCGCTAAGCGCGACTCTGGCTTTCCTTCGCCCTGATGTTGCGAATTAAAGGATGAAGTGCCATCGGTTCCGCAAAGGGAACGAATTGCACCTGAACCACCTGGGTGAGATCCAATCCATTTTGTTAGATCATAAACATTGCCATTTATTGCAGACCAGCAACTTGCTGCGCTGTTGTTGGCTTTCACTTTCTCCATGGTGAACCCGGCCGCAACTGGCTCTGCTGACTTACTTGCTTCTGCAGATTTCGTTGGCGAAGGTGTTGCGCTCATCGCTGGCGCAGCAGGAGCCGCGCTTGCAGCAACTGATGCGCTGGCACTTGGTCGCGCCTTAACTGCTACGCCTTTATTCCAAATTAATTTGGCACCTTTTTTGATACATGTGAACTTCACACCCGCTGCAGTGCTTGTCTGACCAGCCTTCTTGCATGCCGCCCCCGCTTTAACGGATGCGGATGATCCCGGTGCCATGACAACAGATACAACCAGAGCCATTGCGATGGCGAGAAAACTCTTCTTCATAGGCCAAGATTATTGCAACTTGCGCCCCAAAGCGCGCCCAAGTGAAAACTCTCAGCGTTTTCATAGTGCGCGTTCACCTTCTGGCGCGTAGCCTTTCTTTAATCCCTTAGGGATTATTAGGTTTCTCGGAGAGGAAACGCAAATGGAAGAAAAATCACTGATCGAGATGTGGATCAAATCACGTACTCAGATTATTCAAGCTCAGGTTGCTCCAGCGCTCGTGCTGATTGCAATCATGGTGCTAGCTGCATTTGATGTATTCGCTGAAGCCAGCGATGGCGCTAAGTACCTAGCAATTGGCGTTGCTGCCGTAACCGGAATCCTGGCAATCATCAGCCAATACGCTGCAGTGCGTGAAGGCGAAGCGTTAATTGCTGATCTTCGCAAAGTGCAAAACCCTTCAGCTCTTGGTGAAAAAATTGCTGATTCACGTGGGTTGGTTTCACTTTCAGCGATTGCAATTGTTGGTTTCGGAATAGCAATCTTTGCACTCGTAGTTTGGGCTGTACTCGGTTAAATCTGAGTTAATTATGAAAATAGGTTTTGTACTAATTGCCATCTATGCGATTGCGGTCATAGCTCTGGCAACGCGTTTTGATAGACCGCGCAAGAAACCTAAACGCCTCACCGGGCGCGGCGGAGATTTCGAGTAGTTCTACCTTCGGCGATGTGCGTTCTTCGATAAGAAGATCGCAAATACCAAAGCAACAACTATCAGGGCATTTAAACCCATCTCATAAATTGCGCGCTCAAAGGCCTGATCACTCTTACCTGTCTGCAAAGTAAGAGAGGCGCCCACCGTCAAGATGTGTCGCACAGCAGCGATAACTCCGATAATTAAAAACTTATCGAGTTGATAAACGCCATCCGTAAAGCGCGAGATAACGGTGCGCAAGATTTCCAGAATAATCACGATAAATAAAATGTCATTTACGCCTTGGATCATTCCATTTGGAAAGAAGGGCGCGGTCTCAATCAGGCGCTTGATGCTAAAGAAAAATGCCCCGATACCAATAGCCAGCAGGGCGATCGCCAGAACCGCGTGGAAGATATCCTCCATCATGTCCACATATTTCAGTGGCAGGATCGATTTCTCTCCATTGATTTTCTCTTCTGAATCAATTTCTTTTTTGGCCATAAGAAACGGTACACCCGCTCCAAATGCCAAGTCTTGCTAACTCGCCGAATCGCGCAAAACTTCGCCGGCCATCTCCTTCTCCCCCACAGCAATGGTTATCGCGGCCTTGGCGCGCGCTGTTGCTACAAAGCTATAAATCCCTGCTTCGCCAACTTCGGATAAACGCCCCAGATAGAAATAGTTTGTTCTTCCCCACGGCTCGTAGAAAGCGGTGCGCTCTGTAAATTTCATTACCGTTCTCTTGCCCGATGGAGAAGTAATCACCAATTGCGGCAACTGCGAATTCTTCAGTTTATTCTCTGGCCGCTTATCAACGATTAAGTACTGCACAGCTAACTGATCGCCCTCTTGAAGCTGGGCACGAAATGCTTTCTTCTGCCCCGCCTTGTTAAAGGATGCACGAATTGCAAAAGAGATAGTGCCATCTACCAACAACGGCCCCGCAGCCGGAGTCGTATCGCTATCTAACAAAACAACCGGCTGATGCGCAGATGCCGGCGCGATACCAAAGAACATTAGCGCTACGACTGCTGCAGTTAAACGCTTCACTTATCTCCTCTTAACGCTAATTCTCTTCCCTAAATGGAACACCATTTTGCGGTAATTCTCTACTTAAAGAATCAGATTGCTGTGAAGGGGCTGTGAAGACGCAACAATTTCGACTTGCTCACCGCTA
>JBEAMT010000019.1:0-7698 GCA_041165825.1 Actinomycetota bacterium
CGGCCCCGCGTTGACGCCAGAAATTTAAGCGATCTTCGCCTTCTTTTCCTGCGGCGGTGGGAATTTGAATATAGGTATTTCTTTTGCCGCGAGAAATACCGAAGCGCAGCAGCTCTGCTTCGAGCTCCTGCGCTTCGGGTAAATATTCTCCAGAACCAACTAGTGCTAACGCACCAGATTGGTTTTGATTCATCTTTAGGCCACCTTTAAGTCATTGCAACTTTCAAGTTCTCATCAATTGAATTGAGGAACTCTTGAGTTGTTTGATAAGGCGCATCCTTTGAGATCAAGAGCGAAAGATCTTTAGTCATCTTTCCTTGTTCTACGGTTTCGATGCAGACGCGTTCTAGAGTTGAACAGAACTTGGCAAGCTCTGCGTTGTTATCCAACTTAGCGCGGTGGGCTAACCCTTGAGTCCACGCAAAGATTGAGGCGATTGGATTTGTTGATGTCGCCTTACCTGCTTGGTGATCGCGATAGTGGCGTGTAACTGTTCCGTGAGCAGCTTCTGATTCGCAGATCTTTCCATCTGGAGTCATAAGTACTGATGTCATCAAACCTAGTGAACCATAACCCTGTGCCACGGTATCTGATTGCACATCGCCGTCGTAGTTCTTACAGGCCCAGACATAGCCACCTTCCATGCGAAGTGACATAGCAACCATGTCATCGATTAGGCGGTGCTCATACCAAATACCTGCAGCATCAAATTGTGACTTGAACTCTGCTTGGTAGATCTCTTCGAAGATATCTTTGAAGCGACCGTCATAAGCCTTAAGGATTGTGTTCTTAGTTGAAAGATAAACCGGGAACTTACGAAGAAGTCCGTAGTTAAGTGAAGCGCGCGCAAAGTCGCGGATTGAATCATCGACGTTGTACATCGCCATTGCTACACCAGAAGATTCGAAGTTAAAGACTTCAGTGTTAATTGGCGCAGAACCATCTTCTGGAACGAATGAGATCGTTAGCTTTCCTGGGCCGGGAACTTTGAAATCTGTTGCACGGTACTGGTCACCGAATGCGTGGCGGCCGATAACGATTGGCTTAGTCCAGTGTGGAACCAGACGTGGCACGTTAGAGATGATGATTGGTTCGCGGAAGATTACGCCGCCCAAGATATTGCGGATTGTTCCGTTAGGAGACTTCCACATCTTCTTAAGACCGAACTCTTCAACGCGAGCTTCATCAGGTGTAATAGTTGCGCACTTGATACCAACGCCATGCTTCTGGATTGCGCGAGCAGCATCAATTGTTACCTGGTCATCAGTGGCATCGCGATGTTGCATACCAAGGTCGTAGTACTCAAGATTCACATCTAGGTAAGGAAGGATCAAGGAATCTTTGATGAACTGCCACATAATGCGGGTCATCTCATCGCCATCTAATTCGACGACAGTTCCTGTTACTTTGATTTTGCTCATATCTTTTCCTTACTAGAGAGCCTGAACATCTGCTTGCTTGGCGCGGACTGCTTCAGCAGCTTCCTTTAGCCCAGCAAGTTCTGAATCAGTGAGTTTAGTTTCTACAACTTTCTTTACACCAGAGCGACCGATCTCTGCTTCTACGCCGAGATAGACCCCTGAAATTCCATATTCGCCATCAACCCATGCGCAGACTGGCATTACTGCACCTGAATCTTCGATAACTGCTTTGGCCATGCGCGCTGCTGCCGCAGATGGAGCGTAATAAGCAGAACCTGTCTTAAGGAGCGCAACAACTTCTGCGCCACCGTTGCGAGTGCGATCTACGAGTTCATCGATTTCGGTCTGTGAGAGAAGTTCTGAAAGTGGCTTGCCGGATACTGTGCAACGGCTTGGAACTGGCACCATGGTGTCGCCGTGTGATCCAAGCGTTAGCGTCTTAACTGAACCGACTGCAACTCCCAACTTTTCTGCAACGAAGTTGGTAAAGCGCGCAGTGTCGAGCATTCCTGCTTGTCCCATTACGCGGTTCTTTGGAAAGTTGGTTGCGATCTGAGTTAGCGCAGTCATTTCATCTAGTGGATTTGAAACCACGATGATCACTGCATTTGGAGAATGCTTTGCAATATTTTCAGCAACGCCGCGAACGATTCCGGCGTTAACTCCAATTAGATCCATGCGGCTCATGCCCGGCTTGCGTGGCAGTCCTGCAGTAATAACAACGACATCTGAGTTGGCAGTTGCTTCATATCCTGCGCCATCAGCAGTTGTGGTTGCGCCGATGATCTTGGTTTCAAATCCTTCGATTGAACGTGATTGGTTCATATCGAGCGCTAAGCCTTCAGGCTTGCCTTCGAGAATATCTGTGAGGACAACAGTTTCGAAGATGTTGTATTCAGCTAAGCGAAGTGCGGTTGTTGAACCGTAGAAACCAGCTCCAACAACGGTGACTTTTCCGGAAATTGATTGTGCAGACATGGCGGACATTTCTCCTGAAGTTCTCTTGATATCGAGAGAAACTCTACAACCCGCGCGGAAGTGAGATCGCCACGGCCAAGAGGGCCAGCGCTATTCCGAGGGCTAAATACCGTTCAACTTTTCCAGTTTTCCAATTTGCGATCGCAATCACACCCATCCCGGCGGCTATTGCGATCGAACCGAGGCGGACAAAAGATGCCACCCCAGCCAAAAAACCGAGGCCGATAACTAGGTATGCCAGGCGCACACCAATTGAATTTATCTCTCGCATGCTTCAACAACGTTCTGCAACAACATGGCGCGCGTCATTGGACCGACTCCGCCCGGCATTGGAGCTACGAAAGATGCAACTTCCATAACGCCCGGATCAATATCGCCAAGCAATCCCTCAGCTGTTCGAGAAATTCCAACATCGAGAACCGCGACGCCAGCTTTAATATGATCTGCCTTTAAGAAATTTGCGCTTCCAATTGCCGCCACAACAATATCGGCGCGCTTAGTGTGCGCTAACAAATCTTTGGTCCCAGTATGAGTCAAAGTTACGGTGGCGTTTTCTTGTTTACGAGATAGAAGTAAGCCAAGTGGGCGACCAACGGTTAAGCCACGTCCGATAACCACAACTTCAGCGCCGGACAATGGAATTTTGTAGTGGTTAATTAACTCAACGATGCCACGAGGTGTGCAGGGAAGCGGAGCTTCATAGCCCGCAACTAAGCGACCTAAATTCATAGGATGCAAGCCATCAGCATCTTTCGCAGGATCGATCGCCTCTAAAACTTTCTGAGTATTGATTCCATTTGGTAGTGGCAATTGCACGATGTAACCAGTGCACTCTTTGGAGTTATTCAAATCTTTAATCGCGGCTAGCACATCAGCCTCTGACGCATCTGCCTTCAAGTCAACGCGAATCGAGTTAATGCCAACTTCTTGGCAGTCGCGATGTTTTCCAGCTACATAAGAATGTGAACCTGGATCATCGCCAACTAAAACAGTTCCGAGCCCTGGAGAAATCCCCTTGGCTTTTAGCAAAGTTACTCGAGAAGCAAGTTGGCCTTTAATGGTGGAAGCAAGTGCTTTGCCATTCAGGATCGTTGCGCTCATATGCTGATCCTATTCGAGTTGGTTCTTACTAGTGAATTTAGGCGTGCGAGAAGTGGCGCGTACCCGTGAAAAACATTGCAATACCTGCAGCGTTGGCTGCGGCAATAACTTCTTCATCGCGCACACTTCCACCTGGCTGAACGACTGCTGTTACGCCAGCATCGATCAGAATCTGTAGGCCGTCAGCAAATGGGAAAAAAGCATCGCTTGCAGCAACTGTTCCGGCAACGCGATCGCCAGCGCGAGTGACTGCCAGCTTTGCTGAATCGACGCGATTTACTTGGCCCATTCCGATTCCGATAGCTGCGCCGTTATGCGCCAACAAAATCGCATTACTTTTAACCGCACGCACCGCACGCCAAGCAAATTCAAGGTCTGCTAAAACTTCTGCAGAAACTGGCTTACCGGTTACTTGCTTCCAGTTAGCAGGTGAATCACCCGCGGCGTTGATCTTGTCGGTATCTTGCAGCAGAACTCCGCCTGATACTGGGCGGATTTCAAATGGAGAGATAAAGTTATTTGCACAGGTAAGAATTCGAATTGAAGGTTTGCGCGAAAGTATTTCCAGCGCTTCTGGTTCGTACTCGGGCGCGATAATTACTTCGGTAAATATTTGAGAAAGTGGCTCGGCCATTGCAACTGTTACTTTGCGATTTGCTGCAACTACTCCCCCGAAAGCTGACACTGGGTCGCAAGCATGGGCTGCTAGATAAGCGCTAGCAATATCTTCACCTGTTGCAATCCCGCACGGATTGGCATGTTTGATAATTGCTACACATGGTTGCGTGTGATCTAACGCGGCACGCCAAGCCGCATCGGCATCAGTGTAATTATTAAATGACATTTCTTTACCGTGGCTTTGAACTGCGTTAACAATTCCAGGAGGGCCACCGCGATAGATCGCTGCTTTTTGATGTGGATTCTCGCCGTAACGTAGCGAACTTTGGCGGTTCCAGATAAATCCAAACCAATCAGGGATATCCATACTTATCTGCGTGCCAAGCCAACTGGCAATCATTAGATCGTATTCTGCAGTCGTGCGAAAGACTTCGAGAGCAAAGTGACGGCGTTCTTCGAGCGTTGTTCCGCCAGCTTTGATTGCGGCAAATAAATCTTCGTACTGAGAAACCTTTGAGATAACTGCGACCGAACTATGGTTCTTAGCAGCACCGCGCAACATCGAAGGGCCGCCGATATCAATCTGTTCTATGCATTCTGCATATTCAGCGCCCGACATAATCGTCTGCAAGAACGGATAAAGGTTAATTACAACTAAATCAAAGGGTTCGATATCAAGTTCATTGATCGCAGCTAAATGTTCGGGGTTCTCTTGATCCGCCAAAATGCCTGAGTGGATCTTGGGATGAAGAGTCTTTACGCGACCACCCATGATCTCGGGAAATCCGGTGTAAGAACTAACCTCAGTGACCGCATAACCTGCCTCGGCAAGTATCTTGGCTGTTGAACCGGTTGAAATAATTTCGACCTTGGCTTCAGTAAGTAATTTACCCAGTTCGAGCAGGCGATCTTTGTCGTAAACGCTTACAAGTGCGCGACGGATAGCTTTGCGGTCAGTCATGAGACCTCACGAATTCTTTAAGAAGTTGCTGCAACGTCGCGACATAGAGACGTCGTTCGACAATCTTAATGCGCTCATGTAGCGACTCTTGCGTATCCCCCGCTGTGATTTCAACTTCCTCTTGGGCGATGATCTCACCGGTATCAACGCCACTATCTACCCAGTGGATAGTTGTTCCTGTCTTACTGGCACCAGCCGCAAGAGCATCGCGAACTGCGTGCGCACCCGGGAAGAGTGGCAGCAGCGCTGGGTGGCTATTTACAATCTTAAATTTAGAAACGCACTCGGCAGAGAGAATGCGCATGAAACCTGCACTTACAACTAGATCAGGTTGCAACTCTTTTAGCGTTGCAATGATTTGCTGATCCCATTGCAAACGATCGGCGGTCATGGGAATAACTTTGCTGGGAATTCCGGCTTCGATGGATCTCTTCAAAACCTGTGCGCTTTCTTGATCAGAGATAGTGCAAACAATCTCAGCCTTTAAATCTCCACTTCGCTGCGCATCGATAATTGCTTGAGCGATACTTCCGCTTCCTGAAGCAAGAATGACTATGCGCGGATGAGTCATCGTTTTGTACGAATTCTTATCTGCGGCAATAGAACCACCAGCACAATCCCAATAGATATTTCAACTGCGATGGAGAGCGTGAACTTCCAAATCGATAATCCAACCGCGCTCATCGCTGGTGTCATTAGCGAACCACTAGCTAGATAACTTAAAAGAGCGGTAGCGATCAATAGCAGTACAAAGCTCTGAACAAGCGTGGTGGTGCTCGAACTTTGTGCCCAGATCGCTAGAGCAGCGCCAACGGCAATAACTAGCGCTACAGCAATTAAAGCCCACCGCGAAGAAGTTGTTGGAAGCACTGATAGAAGAGGAAGCGCCGGTAATTCACCTAAACGATGCGTGAATGGCGAGACTAAAGTTCCGGCGCCAATTGCAAAGCCAGTTCCGGTGAAGTAACCGAGTATTGATAGCGCCGCATTTGGTAGATAGACAGCATTTAGCGCAAAGAGTAAAAGTAAACCAAGAATCCCAGGTTGAAGAACAATTGAGATATTTTTAAAAGTTGAGATATTTGTAAAAATCAAGATCGCAAGCACAACGAATGAGAAACCGAGCAAAATTGCCAGTGCCCGGCTAGCCAAAGAGAGAGCCTGTGATACTCGAACTCTCGATCCTGCCGTTAGAGTCGCTAAATAAGCAATTGCAAAAGTGAAGACAGGGGTTAGATACCACTGCGGAGAGACAGTGGAGGATCTACTTAAGAGTGCAAAAATCGTCGCTGTCAGAGCATATTCTCCAGCAAAGATTGTTCGAACGCTATTTATGTTATGAAAATCGCCATGTAACTTGCCGAGTGCTTTTGAAAATCCAATTCGAAGTGCAAGGAATGGAATTAGCATCGCGCCTATCGGCAGAAATGAGAGATAGCCGGTCATTGTTCCGTTGAGGAAAAACGGTAGGTGATGTGCTCCCAACCAAAGCCAGAGCGCAGCCCGAATTGGATCTGATGTATTTCCGGTTGCACTTCCAGCAGTTGCCCAAGCAATTAGAGAGATAAAAGCTATCGGAAGAAGGATGACAAAGATGCTACGTAAAACCTGTGCAAACGAGACCGCTAGGACACGTTGCAACATTGCAGAGTTAGCGACCGAGTATGGCGCGCATTAAGCGCGCAGTTTCACTTGGAGTTTGGCCAACCTTTACACCAGCAGCTTCAAGGGCATCTTTCTTAGCTTGCGCAGTACCTGATGATCCAGAGACGATTGCACCAGCATGGCCCATCGTCTTACCTTCAGGTGCAGTAAAGCCGGCAACATAACCAACAACTGGCTTGGTTACGTACTCGGCAATAAATGCGGCAGCGCGCTCTTCAGCATCGCCACCGATTTCACCAATCATCACGATCGCTTTTGTATCGGGATCATCTTGAAAAGCCTTTAGGCAATCGATGTGAGTTGTACCGATTACTGGATCGCCACCGATACCAACTGCTGTTGAAAATCCAATATCACGGAGTTCGTACATCATTTGATAGGTGAGAGTTCCGGATTTTGAAACCAAACCAATTGGTCCACGCTTAGTTATATCGGCAGGAATGATTCCGACATTTGATTGTTCTGGGCTGATCAAACCTGGACAGTTTGGCCCGATGATCTGAGTTGTGCCCTTTTGAAGTGAGTAAGCGTAGAAGTATGCAGAGTCGTGAACTGGAATTCCTTCAGTAATCACAACTACCAGCGGCATCTTGGCATCAATCGCATCTATGACTGCCGCCTTAGCGAACTTAGGTGGAACGAATACAACCGAAACATTTGCTCCCGTTGCAGCCATGGCTTCGGCAACCGTATTGAAAACTGGAAGTTGATGGCCATCGATATCGACAACTTGTCCACCCTTACCTGGTGTCACTCCGCCAACTACTTTTGTGCCAGATGCCAACATACGGCGGGTGTGCTTGGTTCCTTCAGAACCAGTCATGCCTTGCACGATTACTTTGCTTGCAGAATTAATAAAGATAGACATTACTTTGCCGCCAATTCTGCAGCACGTGATGCTGCTCCATCCATAGTTTCGGCCTGCTCAATCAATGGATGGTTAGCTGCCTTCAA
>JBEAMT010000020.1:0-11727 GCA_041165825.1 Actinomycetota bacterium
GTTGTATTCGACCGCGCAGGAAATAAGTACACAGGTCGTATCGCAGCACTTGCTGATAGTGCACGAGAGAACGGATTGGAGTTCTAATGGCTGAAAATCCAACAACCGCAACTGCACCAGAGAGCAAGGGCCGTGGCCGCGGAAATGGCGAACGCCGTGAACGTCGCGACGATCGTGAAAAGGACAAGTCTCCATACATGGAGCGCGTTGTCTTTATCAACCGCGTATCTAAAGTTGTTAAGGGTGGACGTCGTTTCTCATTCACCGCACTAGTAGTTGTCGGCGACGGCAATGGCACAGTCGGTATTGGTTACGGAAAGTCTAAGGAAGTTCCACAAGCGATCGCTAAGGCTGTCGAAGAAGCAAAGAAGTCATTCTTCGTAGTCCCACGCATCCAAGGAACAGTTCCTCACCCAGTACAAGGTGAAACTGCCGCTGGCGTAGTTCTTCTTCGCCCAGCAAGCCCAGGTACCGGAGTTATTGCCGGTGGCCCAATTCGTGCAGTACTCGAATGTGCTGGCATCTCAGATGTATTGACCAAGTCACTCGGATCTAACAATGCAATCAACATGGTTCACGCAACCGTTGCTGCGCTAAAGATGCTCGAGTCTCCAACAGCAATTGCTGCTCGTCGTGGTCTTGCACTTGAAGATGTTGCACCTGCAGCAATTATCCGTGCTTCACAGATGACAGTTGGTGCCTAATGCCACGTTTAAAAGTAACTCAAATTAAATCAAAGGTCGGTAACAAGCCTGAGATTCGCGAGACCTTGCGTTCACTTGGTCTTAAGCGCATCAACGATGTTGTCGTCAAAGAAGATCGTCCAGAAATTCGTGGCATGGTGTACGCAGCACGCCACTTGATCAAGGTTGAGGAGGTCGAATAAAGATGACGCTAAAACTTCATCACCTTCGTCCAGCCCCAGGTGCAAAGAAAGCTAAGACCCGTAAAGGTCGCGGTGAAGCATCAAAGGGTAAGACCGCCGGTCGCGGTGGCAAAGGAACACATGCACGTAACACTGTTCGCCCAGGATTTGAGGGTGGTCAGCTTCCGTTGGTTATGCGCTTGCCTAAGCTTCGCGGCTTTAAGAACCCAGCACGTATTGAGTACCAAGCAGTTAACGTTGCAACAATTAACGATCTCTTCCCTAAAGGTGGAGATGTAACAGTTGCAGATCTAATCGCAAAGGGAGCAGTACGCGATAGCTTGCCTGTGAAGGTTCTTGGCAATGGCGATATCGCCGTCAAGGTATCTGTAACAGCACATGCTTTCTCAGCATCAGCAGTTGAAAAGATTGCTGCCGCTGGCGGTTCAACCAAGGTTCTCTAAGGTTTCTTAGAAAAATACTTAGCTAGTTTGATTTGATAGAGGGAGAAGATTGATGCTTTCAGCATTTGGAATGGCTTTTAAGACACCAGATCTGCGCAAGAAGATCTTCTTCACTCTTTCAATCATGGCTCTGTTCCGCTTCGGTTCAGTCGTGCCAACTCCTGGTGTTTCTTACACAGCAGTTCAGACATGTCTTGACCAAGTTCAAACAGGCGGCCTCTTTGGTTTGATCAACTTGTTCTCTGGTGGAGCGCTAATTCAGCTCTCTGTCTTTGCACTCGGCATCATGCCATACATCACTAGCTCGATCATTATTCAACTACTTACGGTTGTTATTCCACGCTTTGAAACTCTTAAGAAAGAGGGACAATCCGGAACTGCGAAGTTAACTCAATACACCCGTTATCTAACAATTGGTTTAGCAGTACTTCAATCAACAGGTTTGGTTGCAGTGGCTCGTACACCAGGTCGTTTGATCTCAGGCTGTAACGAAGCGATCATCCCTGATACTTCATGGCAGCGCATCGCAACAATGATCATCGTTATGACTGCTGGAACATCAGTAATCATGTGGCTTGGCGAACTAATCACTGATCGCGGAATCGGTAACGGTATGTCGATCTTGATCTTCACATCAATCGCGGCAAGCTTCCCTGGCCAGCTTTGGAGCATCCGTATTCAAAAGGGTCTCTTCGCATTCCTTGTTGTTCTAGCGGTCGGTATTGCAGTTGTTGCAGCGGTTGTATTCGTTGAACAAGCGCAACGACGTATTCCTGTGCAGTATGCAAAGCGCATGGTTGGACGTCAGGCATACGGCGGAACCAGCACATATATTCCTATTAAGGTGAACCAAGCTGGCGTAATTCCAGTTATCTTCGCTTCATCACTTCTCTACATTCCATCTTTGATCGTTAACTTCACCAATAGCCAAGCAGCCTGGGCGGTATGGATTTCTCGTAACCTAGTAAATGGCGATAACGTCTTTTATGTCACTGCATATTCTGCGCTGATTATCTTCTTCACTTACTTCTATGTAGCCATTACCTTCAACCCAGATGAAGTTGCAGATAATATGAAGAAGTACGGTGGATTTATCCCAGGTATTCGTGCCGGTCGCCCAACTTCTGAATACCTGCAATACGTTCTCTCACGCATTACAGCGCCAGGTTCGCTATACCTTGCACTCGTTGCGATTATTCCAATAGGTGCACTCATCGTCTTCGGTGCAACTCAGAACTTCCCATTCGGCGGAACTGCGATCCTGATCGTTGTTGGCGTTGGTCTGGATACTGCAAAGCAGATCGAAAGCCAGTTGCAGCAGCGTTCATATGAGGGGTTCTTGCGCTAATGCGTTTAATCCTGGTTGGACCACCAGGTGCTGGAAAAGGAACACAAGCTCAATTCCTATCTGCACACTATTCAATTCCACATATTTCTACTGGCGATATCTTCCGCGCCAATTTAAAGGCAGGAACTGATTTAGGAAATCAAGCAAAAGCATTTATGGATCGCGGCGAACTCGTGCCGGATTCAGTTACCAACGATATGGTTAAAGATCGTTTAACCCATGACGATGTTGCCAACGGCTTTCTTCTAGATGGTTATCCGCGCAACGTTGCACAGGCTGAAGTACTTCGCGCATTTCTTGCAGAGGCCAAGACTCCGTTGCAAGCAGCGCTAGAACTTTCAATCGCAGCAGATGAAATCATCAAACGACTATCCTCTCGTCGCACCTGTCGTGGATGCGGTGCGTCCAATGAAGCAGGAGCCATCAATTGCTCTTCTTGCAGCGGCACCGATCTCTATCAACGTCAAGACGATAAAGAAGAGGTTATTGCGCGACGCCTTGAAGTTTACGAAGAGCAGACCGCACCAATTATCTCGTTCTATCGCTCAGAGGGCCTTTTAATCACAATTCCAGCAGTCGGAACCGTTGCTGAAATTACCGAGCATGCAATTACTGCGCTCGGTCGCTTATCCTAATTAAAGTTATCTCATGGCGATCCAGATAAAGACCCTTGAACAGTTAAAGGTAATGCGCCGTGCCGGTTTAGTAGTCGCTGAGATTCATCAGGCGATTCGTGCTGCGATTAAGCCCGGAATGACAACTAGCGCACTAGATGCTGTTGCAGCAGCCTGCATTAAGCGAAACGGTGCAACTCCTAATTTCCTTAACTATCATGGTTTTCCTGCAACTATTTGTGTCTCTGTAAATGAAGAAATCGTTCATGGCATCCCTGGTGATCGCATTATCAACGATGGAGATTTAGTCTCAATCGATTGTGGTGCAATTGTTGATGGTTGGCATGGCGATGCCGCATTCTCTGTCGGCGTTGGCACAGTTGACATACACGATCAAAAACTTATGGATGTTTGTGAAGAATCAATGTGGCGTGGAATCGCAGCGGGCCAAGTTGGTTGTCGACTAACAGATATCAGCGCTGCTATTGAAAGTTATATTGATTCGCAAGGTAAGTACGGAATTTTGCAGGAGTACGGCGGGCACGGCATTGGCACCGAAATGCATCAAGAGCCGCATGTTTTAAATTTTGGAAAACGCGGAAACGGTCCAGAGTTAATTCCCGGAATGGCACTAGCAATCGAACCGATGATTACGCGTGGAACTCATAAAACAAAAGTTTTAAACGATGACTGGACTGTTGTTTCCCAAGATAATTCTCGTGGCGCGCACTTTGAACATTCATATGCGCTATTGCCCGATGGAAAGCCTTTTGTTTTGACCGCCGCTGATGGGGGACGAGTAAAACTTGCATCTCTTGGCGTTACAGTCTCAGACCTACTTTCTTAGCGCTCAGATCCCAGGAGCGGGTGTCAGACTTCACAATTTATGGCTAAAACGTTATAGAAATCCCTTTACGCGACCAGGCTGAAGCGCCTAACCTTTCTCAAATCCCATCCCTCGTGGGCATACTCTTAAAGGAGAGTCTTGATGTTAAAAAAGAAATTTGCCAGCGCACTAGTTGCATCATTGGCGCTTTCGGTACTAGTAGCAGTTGCTCCAACAGCAACTGCTGCGCCAAAGCCAGCGAATATTGCTGTTGCAGGCGATGACTGCATTACTGCAGGCCGCGTTGCTAAAGGTCGTGGAGTCGAAGGATCTGACCTCACCTGTTTAATCGTTTCAACTGGCTCACTTAAGGGCAAGCTGAAATGGTGGTACAAAGATGTAACTCCACTTACAAAGCTTGAATGGGTTGCTTCATCTGGCGTTGGTGGCGGTTACGGCACCACCGCAATTGCATTCGCTGATGCCATGAAGGCAGAAGGCATGCTCAGTGATTACACAGTTTCATACAAGCCTGGTGGATCCGGAACCGTCGGCCTTGGATACTTCCAAGATCAAAAGTCAAAGGATGTTGCATTTATTACAGGTTTTGCGATGGTTGCAGGCGTAGCTTCAACTAAGTCGAAGCTCGTTCAGGCAGATTCAAAGGCGATCTCCGGGCTGATGCGCGAATATGAAGCGATCGTTGTCCCTACATCTTCTAAGTACAAGACAATTAATCAACTACTAGAAGATATTGTTGCAAATCCTAAGCTTGCAATCGCTGGTGGATCAAAGGGAACTGTTGACCATGTATTCATGGGGCTACTCGTTGAAAAGGCTGGCGGAAAAGCCACAGCAATGAATTACGTTCCATACGCTGGCGGTGGAGAAGTAACAACTTCTGTACTAAGCGGACAGACAGTCGCTGGCGTTTCAGGTACATCTGAATTCGCTTCATTCGTTAAGGCCGGAAAGCTTCGCGTTCTAGCCCTTTCATCACCAAAGCGCTTGAAGTCAATCAAGGGTCAAACTTTGACCGCTCAAGGCATCAACTTTGTATTTGGTAACTGGCGTGGAATTCTTGCTCCAGCAACCCTTACTGAAGCAGAGCGTGTTAACTGGCTCAAGGTTGTTGACGTAACCCGAGCTGGCGATGCCTGGAAGGCAACTTTGGTTGCTAAGGATTGGCAGAACCAGACTGATTACGGCAAGGATTTTGCTGCGTTCCTTGACTCACAAAAGAAGGACATCACAACCACACTAGTTTCACTCGGTTTGGCATAAGTCCTCTTGAAATCTAAGAAAATTGGGGGAGAGCTCGCCTTTGCGGGCTCTCTCCTAATTCTTGGACTGGTCGTTCTCTACGACACTTCTAAGATGTTAGTTCCACCGGGTTCTGGAACCGTTGGTCCACAAGTTTTTCCATACTTGGTAAGCGGATTTGTCATCTTCATTTCCATTGCATTGTTTATTCAAATTTTCCGCGGAAATCTTGGTGTTCCTGAAGGTACCGAGTTCGGTGAAGTAGTAGAAAAAACTGATTTTAAATCTCTAGCTATGGTCGCTGGCTCAATGTTGACCTACCCGCTTTTAATTGAGCGTGCTGGATTTATCATCGCAACCTCTGTCGTCTTTTTTGGCGTCGCCTATGCATACGGTGCAAAAAACTTACTTAAGAATTTACTTATCTCGATCATCTTCTCTTTCATTGTTTATTTTTCATTTTCTAAAGGGCTAAATGTCAGCCTTCCAGCAGGAATTCTGGGGGTCTTTGAATGAGTAGCTTCAACGCACTCTTGGAGGGTTTTGCCTCCGCCCTTACCTTAAACAATCTTCTCTTCGGTCTGATCGGAACAATTCTTGGAACGCTGGTCGGTGTTCTGCCTGGAATCGGACCCGCACTTGCCATTGCACTCTTGCTACCAATTACTTATTCAGTTAGCCCAGCTTCAGCGCTGATCATGTTCGCCGCTATTTACTACGGCGCTATGTACGGCGGATCTACAACCTCTATTTTGTTAAATACGCCAGGTGAATCTGGTTCGGTGATTACTGCCCTTGAAGGCCACCAAATGGCAAAGCGCGGGCGTGCCGGTTCTGCACTTGCTACCGCGGCAATTGGCTCTTTTATCGCAGGCACAATCGCAACTGCAATCTTGGCATTTACCGCCCCATCACTCGCCGAATGGGCCTTTAAAGTCACAGCGGCAGATTTCTTTGCGCTGATGTTGATCGCCTTCACAACAGTCGGAACGCTCTTGGGTAATTCTATGTTGCGCGGTATGGCTTCCCTCGGTGTTGGTTTAGTAATTGGCTTAGTTGGATCTGATCTGCAATCTGGTGCGGTGCGCTTAACTTTTGGAAACCTGCACGCGATAGATGGTATTGAAACCGTCACTGTAATCGTTTCACTCTTCGCACTTGGCGAGGCTTTGTATATCGCAGGCCGCGCCAAGGCAACTGGTTGGTCCATCATTCCTATGAAAGGCAAGGCGATTATGACTCGCCAGGACTTTAAACGTTCTTGGCGCCCATGGCTTCGTGGAACAGTAATTGGTTTTCCATTAGGAGTTGTTCCAGCTGGTGGCTCGGAAGTTCCAACATTTTTAAGTTATGCCGCAGAAAAATCTTTATCGAAAAATAAAGATGAATTTGGTAAAGGCGCAATTGAAGGTGTAGCAGGTCCAGAAGCTGCCAATAATGCCAATGCCGCAGGTGCTCTTGTTCCACTTCTTGCACTTGGACTACCAACTTCAGCAACTGCTGCCGTAATTCTAGTTGCGCTTCAAACTTACAACATTCAACCTGGTCCGATGCTATTTTCAACAAACCCTGAAATCGTATGGACCTTAATCGCCTCTCTCTTTATCGGTAACACCTTGCTCTTGGCGCTCAACTTGCCTCTCGTGCGAGTCTGGGCAAAACTTCTTAACATTCCGCGCCCTTATCTTTTCTCTGGAATTACTGCCTTCGCACTTATGGGCGCATACGTTGTCAACAACGCCATCTTCGATCTTTGGATTGCACTTGGTGTTGGTGTAATTGGTTTTACATTCCGGCGCTTTGGAGTTCCGATCACTCCTCTGATCATTGGTGTAATTCTTGGTCCGATGGCTGAACTTCAAATGCGTCGGGCACTGCAGATCAGCGGTGGAGAATTCAGCGCGCTATATGCAACGTCAATGTCCAAAATTCTCTATGTAATTCTCTTCGTAGTAATTATCGGGCCGCTGGTTTGGAACTTTAAGAAGAAGCTTGATATAAAAAAATAAATGGTGCCTGAAAAACTCTTGCCTTGGGCGCGACCGCTCTTATTGAGTTCTACCCTCACACAAGCCACTATCTACGTTCTCCGCCCGATGATTACCTATCGGGCAATTGAATTAGATGCCAGTACTTATGAAATTGGGGTAGTTGCTGCGCTTTATGCGCTCTTTCCGGTTCTTTTAGCGCTGCAATTTGGTCGCCTGGTCGGAAAGATCGGTGAAGGCAAGTTCATAATCTTCGGAACCATATCCATGGCGCTAACTTCGGTAGCCCTGATCTTTGCTAACTCGGTATTAACGTTGGCTATTGCAACTGCCTTAGCTGGTATTTCACACTTGGCATGTATGGTCGGTGGACAATCGATGGTCGCACTTCGTGCGCCTCGTAAAAATTACGAAAAGTATTTCGGTTACTACACATTTAGTGCTTCCCTTGGTCATTTACTTGGACCACTAATCGCCGCACTAGTTGCTGGATCAGATGGCACACTTCCTAAATCAACATCTAACGCTTTTCTTTTAGGTTTCGTACTTTGCGTAGTGGCGTTGGTGCCAGTCGTTAGGTGGCGCAATGAGAAGCCTAGCGTTGAAGCAAAATCTGATGAAGGTACCTATACCGCAGCAATAGCGTTACTAAAGAAGCCTGGAATTCTGGCCGCAATCTATGTGTCGCTCGCGATTTCATCAGTTGCCGATGTTCTCGTAGTTTTCTTGCCGCTATTCGGTACGGAAAATAACTTTTCTCCTTATGCAATCGGAGTTATTCTGGCAATTCGCGCTGGCACAACGATGATCTCTCGCTTCTTCCTTGGCAGGCTGAGCTCGCGATTTTCGACTTATCAATTATTAATGGTTAGCACAACAGTCTCTGTTTTTGCTTGTGCTGGTATGGCATTTGCTAAAACGCCACTAACTCTTGGCGCAATTGTCTTTATCGCAGGATTTTCACTTGGAATTGGCCAGCCATTAACAATGTCTTTGGTTTCGCAAAAGACGGCGGCAAATGAACGCGCCCTTGCAGTATCAGCTCGTTTAATGGGTAATCGATTTGGACAATTTCTGGTTCCTGCCGCTGCTGGAGCCCTTGCTGCATCGGCCGGCGCCAGCGGAGTATTTATTGGACTTTCGGTATTGCTGGCCACCTCGCTCTTTGGCGCGGCTAGCAGGTAACCTTCTTCTTATGGAGCGCGCATGAGCCAACAGAACCAAGTTGAGTTCACCCTCTGGTTGCGTGAAAACCAGAAGGCATTTCTGCGCGCTGCAAAGGTGATTTGTTTCGATACGCAAAATGCCGAAGATGTTTTGCAAGAAGCTTTGGCGGATGTCTATAAACGTTGGAATAAGATCCGCAGCCACGAAAATCCTGAAGCATATTTAATGCGGGTAATGGTGAGTAAGCATGCCGATATGCGCCGCAAGTGGTTACGTCGTCAACAAGAGAAAGAAACCTCTTGGGATCTCGCTGAAAACATTCGCGATCTAGTTGATCAGACTGATGATGTAACACAGCGCTTACTTGTTCAAGCAGCGCTCAAGACGCTGAGCGCTGCTCAACGTGCTGTCCTTGTTTTGATCTACGAACACGGCATGGTTTTGCGAGAAGTCGCTGATGTTTTGCAGATTCCTATGGGAACTGCTGCCTCGCACTTAGCGCGCGGCAAGGCTGCAGTAGCGGCTTATGTCGAGTTGGTTCCAGAGTTAGAGAAGTCGGCAAATAAAGAGCTGACTGGAAGTTCTCATAGATCAAATGAAATCGAAACGGTAATCGCAGAAGTGGTGGATAACAATGAGTGATATAGATCCGCTAATCAAGCGCGAAATGCAATGGATGGCGCTTGGCGTCCTAGAAAATCGTGATCTAGCCCCAATTATTATCGCCAAAGTGCGCCGTCAAAGAATTCGACGTGCACTATTTTCATTGCTTGGTGTCATCGCAGTTGGTGCAACCAGCATTGGCATTTATGAAGTATTTCAAAGACCAGCGCCAATTGTTGTGGCAACAGATAATGGCGTTAATGGTACTAATGCAGGAAGTCAGCCTGAAATAGTTGGTTTGCAATCCGATTATCCGGTCACTTGGGAACAAAGCGTGGGCGACCTTGGCGCGATTAGCGGTGCCGGTGGAATCGGTGACACTCTCGGCGGATTAACAGCAACTGGATTAAAGATCTCTTGGGAACAATGCGGCAAGGGAGCATGCCCAATTACTTGGGTACTTAGCTTGGAAAATAACACTCAAGATTTGATTTCAACTGCTCCGTCACTGGGCATCTTCACCAATCACACACCGATAGTCAGCGACTCTCGGCCAACAACCGTTCTGCCTGGAGGTACTGCGCTCTTGGTCTATACCTTCCCTGAATTCAAGGATTCGCTAGAGACATCTCCGCGTGAGACATGGCAGTGGAACTGGTACTTAGCTCAACTCCGTTAGGAACCCCCCTTTTTTCATCTTATTGAGGCGCATAAATTAGCCCCTGTAGTGCGGTGAGCACTATGAAGCCATACCCGTGGCTTCGCCTATCTCTATGGGGGAAATGTGAAAAAGAAACTAATCGCCGGGGCTGCGTCCCTGGCAATGCTGGCGGGGTTGATCACTGCTACGTCAGCAAGTGCCGCAACTATCCGCTTGCCTAAATCACCAATGAATGCCTGTGTAATTCAAAACGGTATTTATTGCATCGAATCAGTAACAATTGCAACTGGCTCAGGTCAGAAAATTCCTTTGACTTATGTGCCTAGCGGAGCAGAAGTTCCAGCTAAGAAAACACCAGTTGATTTCTTTGCACCGGTTGCACAAATCAAAGGTGGAAAAGTAATCGACAACAACTGGTGGATGTCTCAGTACCAGCGCGATGTACTTACATCAGGCAAGTTTGTTATGCAGGATCTATCTTCACTTTTCGGGACAGCAAATCACCCAGAACAGGGTGCGAAGTTCGATCCAAAAACAAAAACTTACGACATCAACAAGCCACTTGATTTCTACGGCTACCCAATGGATTGCTGGAATAATGCAACTAAGACATCAAGCAAATCAACATTTGGTGCTTGCTACAAGGGTTCAGTTGCCTTCTTGCAAGATAACGAAGTTAAGTTCTTCTTCTTCTATCCAACAGCTGCAGAAGCAGCAGCACAAATCACTCGTTTCACTGGCGTAACTTTCGTTGACCTTGCTGAACTTTCAGCAACTCAACAGCGTCCAGTATGGGGAACAACATATGATGCTGCTACCAAGACATTTAAGGCTACTGAAGGAATCATCATTCCTATCTGGGTAACCCGTGATGCACTAGTTAATGGATGGGCTGTTGCTGGTACACCTGCTGCAGTTCCTGCAGATCCAGCAGCTGCTGCAACTACAACAACACCAACAACTGAGAGCGCAACAGCAGAGGCAACAGAACTTGCAGCGACTGCTCCACTTGCTCCAGAACCAGGTGTTGCAGTTGGTACACCTGCTGAAGCTGGTCGCGCACTTGTCGGTCGCTGGACACACCCAGATTGGCAAGGTCTAAACCTTGGTGCACTTGGTTATGACGGACTTTATGTTGAAGCACGTACTCCTAACGAGTTCGTATCAAGCATGCTATTCGTCGATGTTCTTCCAACACTTACAGGTGCTGACAAGAAGACCAGTCTTGCAGGCCAGGTTGGTAACAAGTTATATGCAGTAAGCCTTGATTCAGATATCGTCATCACAGTTAAGGTTCGCGTCGGCGAAATGCAGACAGGCGTTACCGTTGCTGTTGGTACAGATATCGTTGTAAAGCAAGAGCCAGGTGGCGAGTACAACGCAATTTCAATCACTGGTACTCCTGTAACCGTTCCTCTAGCGAAGAACGTTAAGGATTGTGAAGGCGAAGAAGGCGTTTCAAAGGCAAACGTTCGTCAATTCCAGATGATTGCTATGGCAGCCAACGATGACAACTCCGGCTTCGGCGTTGAAGGTACTTCCGGTGGAATGTATGTTGGTTCAAACGGTGTCTGCGGACTCTCAACTCCAGTATGGAGCGAAGAGGAAAAGGCATTCACATGGCGCGCAGCGGCTCCTCACTTTGCACCAGATGGTGTGACAGTGAACAAGGGCTTCTACAAAGCGGTAATTCCTACAGCAGATGCTGCACTTCTTTGGGGAATGACTAATCCAAACGATGCTGCATCAGCTCTAGAAATATCTCTCACAACAGAAGCTGGCGGAACAGCAGCGTTCCTAAAGAACATCAGCGTGAAGAACGGCCGAATCATCATCGATGTATCTGGCTTTGAATACTCACGTCCAAAGCTCAAGATCGGCATCAAGAAGGGCTACAAGCCTGCTGCCAAGATCTTGAACAAGACAAC
>JBEAMT010000021.1:0-3074 GCA_041165825.1 Actinomycetota bacterium
CCCATCCAGGTGGACCATCCGTGATTCGTGGATTGTGCGGCGTTGACGGCACATCATCATTTAATGGCAAACATCGCGGCCAAGGTAACCCAACTTCAACTTTGGCTAGCTATCTACTTGGTCCACTTGCTAAGTAAAAGACCTATCATCACACCATGTCATTAGCACTTGTCACCGGCGCATCCCGTGGAATCGGTCGCGAAATAACTCTGGCGCTTGCCGCCGCTGGCCATCACGTTATTGCCGTTTCGCGCACACCTGGTGCTGAAACCAACCCCAACATCACCACAATGGCTTGCGATATCAGCGACATCAGCGCTGTTACCAAACTGCAAGCAGATGTTGCATCTCAACACGGACCAGTCCACATTCTTGTTAATGCAGCTGGAGTTTTTGGCCCCATCGCACTGATTAAAGATTCTGATCCGAGCGAATGGGTTGAGACCATCATGATCGACACCATCGCCGCCTATTACACATCTCGCGCGTTCTTGCCTGCGATGCTTGATAACAAATGGGGCCGCATCATCAATGTCAGCTCTGCCGCCGCCTTGCATCAACCAGGCAAACTCAATAGCGCCTATGCCACAGCTAAAGTTGCACTGAATCAATTCACACGCCACCTAGCTGCAGAAATTAGCGGTTCAGGAGTTACAGCAAATGTCATTCACCCCGGCGATGTGCGCACTGAGATGTGGGCAGATATCAAAGCAAAGGCAGATGCACTTGGTGCCGATGGCGCAGATTACAAAGCCTGGGTTGATTGGGTGGAAGAAACTGGGGGAGATGCACCCACAAAAGCTGCAGACTTAATTCTGAAGTTAATCAGCGATGAATCCGCAGATACCAATGGGCTCTTCTGCTGGATTGATAACCCACTACAAGCGCCAATCCCAAGTTGGGATAAGCCAAACGATTCTCGCCCCTGGCTATAACTACTTCTTTAAGGTGCGAGCTCGTTCCAAACTTGTTGGCCATTTGATTGTGACTCCCAATTTTTCTGCAGCATATAAAGCCCAACGTGGATTACGTAACATCTCTCTACCTAAGAAGATTGCATCTGCCTCTCCTGTAACCACGATGTGATCTGCCTGCTCTGGTTCGGTAATCAGACCTACAGCAGAGGTAAGAATTCCTGCCTCGGTACGAAGAGCTGTTGCAAAGGGAACTTGGAAGCCAGGCTTTACATCAATCTTTGCGTTATGGATTGCGCCACCACTCGATGCATCAATTAAATCAACACCGAGTACTTTTAACTCTTTAGCAAGTTCTATGGAATCAATCAGATTCCAACCGCCATCTGCCCAGTCGCTGGATGAGATACGGACAAAGAGGGGAGTACCTTCAGGAATCACCTTGCGTACAGCGCGCACCACTTCAAGTAAGAAGCGAATGCGGTTTTCAAAACTTCCGCCATATTGATCGGTGCGATGGTTCATCAGCGGTGAATAGAACTGATGAAGCAAATATCCATGAGCTGCATGGATTTCAATGACATCAAAGCCAGCCTTTACTGAGCGTTCGGCCGCAGATGCAAAGGATTGAACCAACTCTGCAATCTCTGCCACCGTTAATTCTCGTGGGACTGGGTAACCTTCAAAGGCCACAGCTGATGAAGAGACCGCTTCCCATCCGCCCTCTGCAGGGCTGGCCATTAAATGGTCATCCCAAGGTCTCATCGTTGATGCTTTACGACCTGCATGAGCTAATTGAATTCCCATCTTCACACCAAAGCGATGAGCAAATTCAATCATCGGCGTAAATGCCGCAGCATGTTCGTCATCTTCAATTGATGGACAGCCAATAGAGATTCGACCTTCAGGCACTACTCCGGTTGCTTCAACCATGATCAACCCTGGACCACCTGTTGCAAAGGCGCCCAAGTGCACTTGATGCCACTGTCCAACAACGCCATTGACCGCTTCGTATTGGCACATAGGTGAAACCCAAGCACGGTTAGAAAATTCAACATCTCGGATCTGCAACGAATCAAATAAGTGGCTCATATATACAGGTTACTCGCGACTATCGCGCCTACATCACCAGATTGCTATGAACTGCATTACCAAACCAGTAACCTTCAACCTATGGAGGCGAAAATTAAGAACGGATTCCCACCGAAGACCTGCGAACGTTGTGGCCGACCCTTTGAATGGCGCAAGAAATGGGCGCGCGATTGGGAGAACGTAAAGTACTGTTCAGAAAAATGTAAGGCTGGAAAGTAATTAGGAATTAGCCAAGAGTAACAACGCCGCGGCTGACCTTAACTGGCACTCTACGTAGGCCAGTAGTTGCAGGTCCAAATTCCAAAGCGCCATTAATTGCAAACTTGGATTCGTGAGCTGAGCAGAACCATCCTGCATCGTTGCGCTCAACAGTTACCCCTTGATGAGGGCAAGCAAGTGAAAAGGCTGAGAAGGCTGAAGGGCCAGATCGGAAAATTCCAACTGGCTGGCCCTTCACCTGCCCAATAGCAACAGAATTTCCCACGTCAACAATCTTCGCTGCATCACTTACCTTGAAGGAAAGACGTCCCTTAGGAAGTTTCTTTACCAAGGTAGATGCTTCAGCAGAGATTGGCACCATCGATAGGGCAGCTATTCCGCAGATGCCCGATATAAGTGCGCGACGTGAGAGTTCTGTCATTTTTTACTTCTTTCCTGAAATCTTGCTATACAAGCTGACATCTGCAGTTGCAAATGCAGCACCTTCTGGAAGTGCTCCTTCAGGTAGGCCAAGCAGTGAGACTAGCGCTGCTGCGATTCCTGGTGCAAGCGAAAGCGCTGCTCCCTTGTACGCAGTTGTACGTAGCTTTGCCTTGCGATCATTGGTAACCGCTGGCTTAAGTGATCCACCATTGGTAATAGAAAGAGTTGTCATCGCTGATGTTCCAGCCTGAGGAATGACTGTGGTTATTGTTCCAGCAGCCAAATCAATCAATGGATTCTGAAGCACGACCTGCTTATCGTTGGCTGTGTTGTGGAAGACAATGTTGCTTCCAACATGCGCAACGCCAGCCTTGGTATTTGTGATTGGAATATGAAAGACCACCTGGCTATTTGCCGCATTAAGTG
>JBEAMT010000022.1:0-2938 GCA_041165825.1 Actinomycetota bacterium
AATATACCGCATACCACATCAAACTAAGAGAAATCAATACATAAATTTGATCAAACAAACTCAGTAAGTACTAAGACTTTGCGCCACTTAACCATCTGCTCCTTAATGGGAGTTCAGCGAGTATTAGTTGCGATCAATAAATTAGATGCAGTTGGTTTCCAAGAAAGCATCTTTAACGATATAAAGAGCGAAATTGAAAAGACGCTTGCCCGCCTCGATATCGCTGATGTTCATTTCATTCCACTTAGTGCGCTAACTGGCGATAACGTGGTTTATCGAAGCCAATCCACCCCTTGGTATTCCGGTGAGACTCTGCTCGAGGCAATTCAGGGTTGGCAGCCAAATAAATCTGCAGCGGCAACCGCTCGTCTGCGAGTGCAATCAATCGCCCGCGCCGAAGATTTCAGAGGCATAACAGGCACAGTTCATTTGGGTGATTTCAAGTTAGGTGATCAAGTAAAGATTTTTCCGAGCAATCAAGTGGCAACTATTGCGCAGATAATTTCAGATAAGCAAAGTCAGAACGTCGCTGCCCAGTCAGATGCGGTAACACTGGTGCTTGAACCAGAAGTGGATATAACGCGCGGTGATCTTGTTTACGCCAATCAAAGTACTGTTACTCCATCTGATCGCTTTAACGCCAACCTGGTCTGGCTAAATGAAGATGCTTTGATTCATAGCCGTTCATATCTCTTGATATCTGGGCCAAGCCAGACGCCAGTGATAATTACAAAGATTCGCCACAAGATTGATGTTCATACAGGCGATCATCTTTCAGTAAATACCCTGGCCATGAATGAAATTGGCGAAGTTGAAATTGCAACTAATCAACCAATGGCTCTTGACCCTTATAAGCAATCTCGCGAATTTGGAAACTTTATTCTTGTCGACCGCACTAATTTCCAAACAGTTGGCGCCGGCATGATTCGACACTCACTGCGCCGCGGCGAAAACATCACTGCTCAGGCTTACGAAGTCGATAAAACAGCTCGTGAAGTTGCCAAGGGCCAGCGTGCGAAAGTTATCTGGTTAACCGGTCTATCAGGTTCAGGAAAATCTACGATCGCGAACTTACTTGAGAAACGACTCCATGCTTCCGGTGCACATGCTTATGTATTGGATGGTGATAACTTGCGCATGGGCCTAAATGTTGATTTGGGATTCACCCCAGAAGATCGCGCTGAAAATGTTCGCAGAGTTTCGGAAGTTGCCAAATTAATGGTCGACGCCGGTTTGATCGTAATTACTGCACTTGTCAGCCCATTTGAAGTGGATAGACAACGCGCTCGATCAATCTTTGCTGATGGTGATTTCATCGAGGTCTTTGTAGATACCCCAGTTGATGTATGTATCTCTCGTGATCCAAAAGGTTTGTATAAGAAGGCCGCCAAGGGCGAGATACCTAACTTCACTGGCGTTGGACAGGATTATGAGATTCCAACAAATCCAGAGATTAAAATCGATGGAACCGCTGATCTTGAAGCCAGCGTTAGTGCGATTCTGAAAGTGATTCTATGAACTGGATTTTCTTTGCTTTAGCAGGTTCCATCGCTCAATTGATTGATGGAACCCTAGGTATGGGATTTGGTTTAACGAGCTCAACCCTACTTTTAACTTTAGGCGCATCCGCAGCTGTCGCATCCGCTGCGGTACATGCAGCAGAGATTGGAACCACGTTGGTTTCTGGTGCTTCTCACTGGCACGCCGAAAATATAGATAAGAAAATTCTCATGAAGTTAGCAATTCCAGGTGGCATTGGGGCACTTCTTGGAGCAACCTTCCTGGCATCCATTGATCTCTCAAGCGCCAAAGTCTTTATCTCAACTCTCTTGTTATTACTTGGCTTTTTGCTTCTCTATCGAAATATCTTTCAACCTCAACAGAACACAACTGCTCTTGAAACCACCAACCCCAGATTCTTAACCTACTTGGGATTCACTGGCGGTTTCGTTGACGCTTCAGGTGGCGGGGGATGGGGGCCAATAGTCACGCCAACGCTAATGACAACGACTCAGATCGAACCACGAAAAATCATCGGAACAGTTAGCGCCTCAGAATTCATTGTTGCTGTCTCAGCTAGCGTTGGGTTCTTAGCAAATCTGCATCGCTTAGACATTGATTGGTCGGTTGTCGGAGGCTTAGCGCTCGGTGGATGCTTAATGGCTCCTATTGCCGCGCGAATTGTTGTTAAGTTGCCACGTAAGCAGATTGGAATTCTTGTTGGAATCGCTGTTATCGTAATCAACGGTTATCGAATTCTCGCAAGTTAGTCTTAGCCAATGAGCCCTAAGGTCATCCCAGTATTTGTGGGCGGAACCGGCCGTAGCGGAACAACCGTTGTTGGAGACCTGCTCGGAAACCACTCCAAGATCAGAACTAGTACACCTATTGAAATCAAGTTCTTAACCAATAAATCTGGGCTTGTTGATGTGGTCTTTGGTTATAGCAACGAGATTGAAAAGAGTGCGGGAAAAGTTTCGATCCTAAACTTCCGCACTTATCGAAAGCGCAAACGCAAAGAGAAAGAGCGATTCGCAAAGATTCTTGCCGAGTTCAATAAATTTATCTGGGAGAAATGGTGGGATATCGATGCTCCGCCACCTCATGGGCGCGGGCTTATCTCTGGCATTTCCAAAAGTGATTTAGAAGATTTATTGGCACGCCTAGAACACGAACTTAAGATTAATCGAAAGTGGGCGGCACGCCGCTTCATGGGTGCATTCATCAGCAAACAATTTGATGCTGGGGATGAAATTTACTGGGTAGAGACAACCCCAATGAATATTCCAGAAGCAAATAAGCTTCAGGAACTATTCCCAAATGCGCTATTCATAAATATGGTTCGTGATCCTCGCGATGTTATCGCCTCATTGCTTACCAAGAAATGGGGTCCTACAACACCATTGGAGGGTTTAGATTGGATTGAGAAGCGTTTGCT
>JBEAMT010000023.1:0-9093 GCA_041165825.1 Actinomycetota bacterium
CCTTAAGCGGAATCAGATTCGCGCAGACGCTGCGAAATAACTTCAGATACGCCATCACCACGCATAGTTACGCCATAAAGAGCATCTGCAATCTCCATCGTACGTTTCTGGTGAGTGATGATTATTAATTGCGAACTTTGGCGCAGTTCTTCCAAAACGACCAATAAGCGACCCAAGTTGACATCATCAAGGGCTGCTTCAACTTCATCCAACACATAGAAAGGACTTGGTCGCGCTTTAAAGATCGCTACCAACATCGCGACTGCAGTTAACGATTTTTCACCGCCCGAGAGAAGAGATAGACGCTTGATGCGTTTTCCTGGTGGGCGAGCTTCGACATCTACACCGGTATTTAGAAGGTCATCCGGATTTGTGAGAATCAATCGACCATCACCACCAGGGAATAAGCGCGCAAAAATATCTTCAAAGTGCTTAGCGGTTTCTTCGTACGCTTCCATAAAGATCTGCTGGACGCGGTCATCTACTTCTTTAATAATGTCCAACAAATCCTTTTTAGTGCGCTTTAGATCTTCTAGCTGTTCTGCCAGGAACTTAAGCCGTTCTTCAAGTGCGTTGTACTCCTCCAGCGCTAGAGGATTGATCTTGCCGAGTAGTGTCAGCGAACGTTCGGTAGCAGCGAGACGTTTTTCTTGTTGATCACGGCGGTACGGGATCAACTCAGTGGCCACTATTTCGCCATTATCAGTCTCAACAAATGTTGGAACATCATTTTGTGGACCATACTCATTTACCAAAGTGGTCATATCAACACCGAGTTCTTCGACCGCTTTGCTCTCAAGCTGTTCAATGCGCATACGTTGTTCAGCGCGAGCAATTTCATCCTTATGAACTGAGGAAGTTAACTGCTCCAGCTCTGTAACAAGTTCGCGGCCACGAGAACGCACAGTGAGTGTCTCGCCCTCGCGATCAGAACGCGATGCCTCTAAGCGCGCACGTTCGGTTGCTGCCTTAGCGATAGAGCGTTCAATATGAATTAACGCTTCATAGGCTGCCTCTGCAATTGCCGAAGAAATTAGAGCGCCACGTGCGCGAGCACCACGACGTGATACTGCGCGTTGTGATGCTTCACGTTCGGCCTGCGCTGAATCTTCGAGAGCCTTAGCGCGCGCTGCGATTGAATCAACTCGCTCTTCGCTGGTGCGAACTGCAAGTCGCGCTTCAACTTCAGCTGTGCGTGCAAGTGATACTTCATTTCGTAAGTTTTCGGCAGCACTGTGGTCTGGTTCGCCAATTTCACCACGTTGTTGCAACTGGGCTGATGCGATTGAGAGTTCGTTCTCATCTCGACCTTTAGCGGCATTCGCTTCAGAGATTGCTGTATTTAAGCGTTCAACTTCAGCTGAAGCCGATTTCATATTCTGGCCCGCCACGGCTAGCTGTTCAGTAAATGCTGAAATTCGCGCATCTGATTCATTTAGATTTGAGAGAGCAATATCAAATGCGCTCTGCTTGCTCTCAACATCTCCTTGAGCCGTCGAAATTTCAAATTTAATGCGATCGCAATTGTGAGTAATTGTCTTTAATTTATTTTGCAATTCATTGACAAGAGCATTTATCTCAATCAGCGACGTAGAAGATGCTGATCCGCCACGTGCACGTTTAGCGGTAATTACATCGCCTTCACGAGTTACAACTGTAACCGCTGGGTGTGATCGAATAATGCCTTCGGCTTCACGGGCGCTATCTGCAACCACGGTATTAGAAAGAAGTGAATCAAGGAGCTCTGAGATTTCTGATGATCGAACGTGAGATGTAAGAGCGTTAAGTCCAGCAGGAACTCCTGTTACGTTGTGCGATCCCGGTTGATATACCAACACATCGGCTTGACCCAAGTTCTCAGATCTCATTGTGGTAAGAGCGCTGATCGCAGAATTTAGATCACGAACCACAATTGCATCCGAGAGTGTGCCAAGTGCCGCTGCGGTTGCCGCCTCCCAGCCTGAATCTATTTGAACAAGTGATGCGATGCTTCCAAGAATCGTTAAACCGCGAGAATTGCGAACTAGCTCTGCTCCTCCATCGCGTGATTGTGTAGTTAAAAGCATTGCTTCTAATTTAGATTCGATCGCATTCTTTTCGCGATCAGCAGCGCGTTCTGCCTCGATCAAAGTGGCTAAGTGAGCCTTTGCTCCATCTAATGAACGTTTGGCAACTTCAAACTCTGAATCAAGTCCAAGTTCCCCGGCATCTGCGCTAGCAATATCCATTTCCAGAGTTGAATATTGGCGTTGTGCGCTCTCAGCGCGTGACTGCGCTTCATCGCGCGCTTTAACCAGACGAGCAATTTCTTCGGCAATCGCTTCTAGTCGAGCTGCAAGTGATTTGATGTGGCCCTCTTGGCGCGCGGTGCCTTCGCGTTGATCTGCGATGGCGCGCATCGCTGCTGCGATTTTATCTTCCTCAACTTTTAAGGATTGTTCAGAGCTGGCAAGTTTCGAAGTTGTCGCTTGCAAATGTGCCTGCGCAGCTTGTACTTCGCTTCGGAGTTGCGCCTCTTGCTGGCGAAGCACATTCGCCTCTTGATCGAGCGCTTCTGGATCTCGGCCTGCGCTGCGAGCTTCTTCTGCTTCTTCAGCTAAGAAGCGTGATCTTTCCTGGGCAAGTGACTGTGTTCCGCGGAATTTTTCGCGAAGGGCGCTAAGTGCGTAGAAATTTTCCTGCGCAGCGATTAAGAGTGGGCTTTCAAATGCAGCTTGTGCATCAAGTGACTCTTCACGCGCTCTTACTTTGTTTAGCTCTTCTTCAACTAGTGAACGTCGCTCGCGTAGCGCGGTTTCGTCAGCTACTTCTGCATCCAAAGTCTTTGACAGTGATATGAAATCATCAGCAAGCAAACGTAATTTAGCATCACGGAGATCTGCCTGAATTGTTGCAGCTTTCTTCGCAACTTCTGCCTGCTTACCAAGTGGGCGGAGTTGGCGACGCAGTTCAACTGTTAGATCTTGCACGCGCGCTAAGTTGGCTTGCATCGAATCTAATTTGCGAATTGCTTTCTCTTTACGTTTGCGGTGCTTTAGCACACCGGCAGCTTCTTCGATAAATCCACGACGTTCTTCGGGAGTTGCCATCAAAATTGCATCTAACTGCCCTTGACCAACGATGACGTGCATTTCCCGGCCGATTCCTGAGTCGCTGAGCAACTCTTGGATATCTAGCAATCGTGATGCTTCGCCATTTATTTGGTACTCACTCTGACCGTTGCGGAAGAGAATGCGGGAAATAGTAACTTCGGTGTAATCGATTGGCAGCGCGCCATCGGTGTTATCGATAGTTAATGAAACTTCTGCGCGCCCGAGCGGTGCACGCCCGCTAGTGCCAGCGAAGATGACATCTTCCATCTTTCCGCCGCGAAGTGACTTTGCGCCTTGCTCACCCATAACCCAAGTGAGCGCATCTACAACGTTAGATTTTCCAGAGCCGTTTGGACCAACGACGCAGGTGATGCCTGGTTCCAGGCGCAGCGTCGTTGCCGATGCGAAGGATTTGAATCCCTTCAGCGTCATACTCTTTAAATACACGGCGTAAACCTACCGTTTAGGTGGCGTCTTTATGTCCGAGACGCGAGTGAAGTACTACTTGAGGGTTGCGAGAATCTCATAGGCAGAACGTGCTGCAGATTGCTCTGCTTCACGTTTGCTCTTACCGATACCTTGGGCAATTGATTCACCAGCAACGATTGCGACTGCCGTAAAACTCTTATCATGATCTGGGCCTTCTTCTGTAACTAAATATTCGAGGGTCCCTTTGCCAAGTGATGAAACTAATTCTTGAAGTGCGGTCTTGCCATCTAAGCCAGCGCCCTTTGCCATGGCGCCTTCTAGAGTCTCTTTGATTAGCGCGCGAACAACGGTCGTTGTTGTTTCAAAACCGCACTCTAAATAAATGGCGCCGATCAGTGCTTCGAGAGCATCGGCGAGAAGTGAGTTTTTATCTCGCCCGCCGGTGACTTCTTCACCTTTTCCAAGGCGAATGTATTTACCGAGTTCAAGGGTTCGCGCAATCTCTGCGAGCGCGCGCATATTTACTATTCCAGAACGAAGTGGTGAAAGTCGAGATTCATCTAAATCTGGATAACGTAGGTAAAGCTCTTCAGTAACTATTAACCCAAGTACTGAATCACCTAAAAATTCTAAACGTTCATTTGTTTCTTTAGCACCGCTTTCATATGCAAATGAGCGGTGGGTAAAAGCTAACTCGAGCAATTCGGGCTTTAAAGTAATCCCGAGCTGCGCGGTTAAAGAAGAGAACAGATCAGACCTCGAGGACCTGGCGGCGGTTATAGGTTCCGCAGGTTGGGCATGCTGTGTGAGTGAGCTTTGGCTGCTGGCACTGTGGACACGCTGCAAGTGAGGCTGCAGTCGTCTTCCACATTGAGCGGCGTGAGCGAGTCTTCGAACGAGACATCTTTCGCTTTGGAACTGGCACGGTAATCGTCCTTAATCTCTTTTAAAGCTAATCAATAAAATTGGCTTAACTCGGGTAGGGCGTAAGTATCCCTTATTCATCCGATTTCTTAAAATCCAGTCCAGCCAAGCCTGCCCAGCGAGCGTCAATCGCCTCATGCTGGTGATCCTCAGGTAGATCTACCCACTTCTGGCCACAATCCGGGCAGAGCCCTAGGCAATCCTTGGAGCAGAGAGGGTTCACCGGCAGATCAAGCACAATCGCATCTCTGATCGGTGGTTCTAGATTCATTACATTTCCATCCATCCAAAGCTCATCATCTTCCTCGAGATCAATATCCTCATCGGCTGAACGTTTGGACTTCTTTCCTTTTCTCTCAGAATTATTTCCCGGCTCATAACGATAAAGCTCTTGGATCTTTCGCTCTACCGTGATTTCGACAGGCTCTAGGCAGCGGATGCATTCACCTTTGGCGATCGCAAAGAGCTCGGCACTTAACAGAACGCCTTCAGTTACAGATTCCAGGCGCAGGTCAACTTCGATTACATCCCCTGCTGGAACGCCGATTAGTGGAACACCAATAGGTTCCAGGATTTCCAAATCTAATTGGTACTCCTTCATCTCCCCTGCACGACGTGGAAGTTCGTGAGTGTTAAATTCAAAGACTTGTGACGCTTTAGACATCGAAATTGGTCGATCTCTTAGCTATTTGTCGTCGGCTAGTTGCGACAGTACATCTTTATCATTGGCGCCATCAAGGCGCTCGCGGCCACGTGCAACTGCGTCGAGGGTCTTATTAAGAATAACTTCAAGCGTAGCTAAACGACCGTCAATATAACTTTCTACTTCGGCGCGCTCTTGTGCAGCTTGTTCGCGGGCATCATCGAGAATGCGCTGTGCTTCATCGCGAGCTGATTGAACGATGGCCGTCTGTTCGATCATGCGCGCAACTTCTTCACGTGCACTGGCGATCATCTGCTCTGCCGCTGATCTACCTTCTTCTATTAAATTATCGCGTTGAGTGAGAATCGATTCAGCCGTAGATAAATCTTGAGGCAGCGAAACTCTTGCACCGTCTAAAATTTCCAGGATTTCACCACGATGAACAACACAGGATGCCGAAAGTGGAACTCCGCGCGCTTCTTCGATAAGCGTAATTGCAGTGCTTAGTTTTTCGATCGAGTCCATTTTTACTTCCCTGCTACTCGTGCTTTGAGCGCGTCGTTTACGACGCCTGGAACCATAGAGGATACATCGCCACCAAAATGTGCAAGCTCCTTGACGATTGATGATGAGAGGAAGGAGTGAGTTGGTGCCGTTGCCATAAACATGGTCTCAACGCCTGATCCCTGTAAATTAACCTGCGCCATCTGGAGCTCATAATCAAAGTCAGTTACCGCGCGTAAACCCTTGACTATCGCTTGTATTGAATTCTCTTTACAGTAATCAACGAGTAACCCGTGCCAAGAATCAACTCTCACATTCTTAAACTGTGATGTTGTTTTACGTATCATCTCCATACGCTCTTGCGTTGTGAATAGGGAAGCTTTTGTGCGATTTTCAAGAACAGCGACGATGACCTCATCAAATTGTCCACTGGCGCGCTCGATGATGTCGATATGTCCAAAGGTGATCGGATCAAATGATCCCGGGCAAACTGCGCGCTTCATGGAGTAAACGCTAGCAACGATTAGCGTGGTAATCCATTTTCAGGCTCAAAGTTCGGCTGGAACCCCATAAAAAATGGTCGCCTGGCCATAGTTCTTTTCGCGAAGTGATTGATAACCATCTGGCCATGAGATTTCTTGTACGCGTGAATTTCGCTCGACGGCAATCAGCGCCTGGGGATGAAGAAATCCACCTTCGCGCAATTGGATCAGCGTCTCAATTACATCAATATCTTCAACATCATATGGTGGGTCAATATAGATGAAGTGATACTGAACGGTTGCTCGATCTGATAAAAAACGACTTACATTCATGTCAAAGAGATGGAAACTTCCTGGGCATTGTGCGCTTTTAATACTCTCAAAATTAGCCGTGATCGCCTTCTGTGCATGGTCATCATTTTCCACTGCATGCACAATCGCGGCACCACGCGAGAGAGATTCCAACGCGATAGCGCCAGTACCAGCAAAGAGATCTAAAACATTTAAGCCTTCAAAATTACCAAACTCGGATGTCAAAGTGGAGAAAAGTGCCTCGCGCGCGCGATCTGACGTTGGTCGAGTTGCACCTGCAACAGCTGCGATATTTCGACCTTTCGCTAGCCCCGCGATGATTCGCATCTTGCTATCCCTAACCTTTATCAATGTATGTAGAAGAATTATCTTTCTTTAGGATTTCTAACTCGTTCTTTAGTAAAGGATAGCCTTCTAAAGAGCCTTCGCTTTCGAGTAATTGTGCCGCAACCGAACGAGCCTCTTCAATCAAGTGTTCATCACGCAAGACGCGTAATAATCGAAGATGTGAACGATTTCCAGATTGTGATGCACCTAGTACATCACCCTCACGCCTTTGTTCTAAATCGATACGGGATAGCTCAAATCCATCTTGTGTTTTTGCTACTGCCTCTAACCGTTCGCGTGCCGGGCTTTCAACGGGAGCGGAAGATACTAGAAGACAAAGCCCAGGAGATGAGCCACGACCGACTCGCCCACGCAATTGGTGGAGTTGAGATACACCAAAACGATCTGCATCCATTATCACCATGATTGTGGCATTAGGTACATCAACACCAACCTCGATCACTGTGGTAGATACGAGCACATCTATTTCTCCCGCAGTAAATGCTTGCATGGTGGCTTCTTTGAGCTCAGTAGTTAGGCGACCATGCAACGGAGCTATTCGTAAACCTTTGAGCGCTCCTTTATGCAAATTTGGTGCCAACTCTTCAACGGATGCGATATCAGGCGATTGCTCACCATAAAGAAAATCTAGATCGGCATCTTCAGAACTTCCGGTAGCGATGCGTGGTGCAACTATGTATGCCTGATGCCCTTGTGAAACCTCTTCTCGAATCCGCTCCCATGCGCGGTCTAAGAAAGTTGGCTTCTCTAAAGTTGGTACGACGTGAGTTGAAATTGGTTGGCGACCTAGTGGTAGTTCGCGCAGCGTTGAAATATCTAAATCACCAAAGACTGTCATAGCAACTGTTCTTGGAATTGGAGTTGCGGTCATGACCAATAGATGTGGCGGATTAACTGCCTTCGCTTTCAGCGCATCTCGCTGCTCGACACCGAAGCGATGTTGCTCATCTACGACAATTAGTCCTAGGTCGTTAAAAACCACGCTCTCGCTAAGTAGCGCATGGGTTCCAATGACTATTCCAGCCTGACCTGTTGCAGTGAGAGATAACGCCTCTTTGCGCGATGCCGAATTCTGTGAACCCGTCAACAATGTAACTTGTGTTGCGTTTTCAACGCCCCCCAGCATTCCACCTTGGGAGAGCGGTCCAAGCAACTTTTCAATTGTTCTTAGATGCTGGGCTGCTAGCACTTCTGTAGGTGCAAGCAGCGCGGCTTGTCCTCCGCTATCAACCACCGCCAACATGGCGCGAAGTGCCACAACAGTTTTACCCGAACCAACCTCGCCTTGTAACAAACGGTGCATCGGAACATCTGCCGCTAGATCACTTTCAATCTCGCGCGAAACTTCTAACTGCCCAGGAGTTAACTTCCACGGTAGCGATTTGTCGAAAGCTTCGAGAATTCCGCCTGACTTAACCGGTCGGGCGACGGTTTTTAGCGCGCGTAGTTCGGCTCTGCGCTCGAGCAGAAGAAGTTGTAGCAAGAAGGCTTCATCAAAGGTCAAGCGCGCCTTCGAGAGCTCAGCGCTATCTAGATCAGCTGGGTTATGTATCTGAGCCAACGCCTGATGTGCGGATGGGTAGTTATATTTCTCAAGAATATGTTGTGGCATGAAATCTGGGACTTCATCTAATGAATCAATAGCAAGCTTTACACACTGCGCAATTTTCCAAGATGGGAGTTTTGAACTTGCGGGATATACCGGTAGAAACTTTCCAGCAAAATCAGCCACTGCGGAATCAACGTCGCTTCCATCAGGAACCATTTCATAATCTGGATGTGCCAACTGGCGTTTGCCGTTAAAGACTCCAACCTTTCCAGCAAACAAACCTTGTCTGCCAACGCGCAGTTCTTTCTCGCGCCAAGCTTGATTGAAAAAAGTTAGCGACATCTTTGCGCTGCCATCGGTGACGATTACTTCGAGGATGCTCCCCTTGCGCCCCTGCAACTTGCGGCTACTCGAAGAGAAAATCTCCGCCAATACCGTTACTTCATCGCCTTCATTAAGTTCTGCAATGTCACTTAGCTCTCCGCGTACTAAGTACCGTCGCGGATAGTGATGTAATAAATCAGAGACTGTGCGATAACCGAATACGGTATCTAAGACCTTGGCGGTGCGATCGCCCACAACATCAACCAACTTGGTTGTGAGCCTGCCGTCTGCGATCGCCATAGGAGCCATTCTCGCGTGGATTTCTCGGAATTAGCGTGAAGTTGGCCTTCTTGCTACCCTTACGCCCTGTTCATTAAGTTCATTAAGTTAAGAATCTAAAAGGAGTAACGCTGTGGCATCAACATGCGATATCTGTGGCAAAGGGCCCAGCTTTGGAAATAACGTTTCACACTCTCAGGTAAAGAC
>JBEAMT010000024.1:0-2858 GCA_041165825.1 Actinomycetota bacterium
TTAAAGCGAGACGTACTGCGCGCGAAGTCGCATCCCCGGCTGCCCAAGACTTACGGGAGCCGGCATTTGGAAAATGACGATATGTTCTAAGTGATTGTCCATCTACCCAGGCGAGAGAGATGGCATTTAGGATTTGCTCGCGACTCAAGCCAAGTAATTTCCCAGCTACTGCCGTCGATGCAACTTTTACCAAGATAACATGATCAAGCCCTACTTTATTGAATGAATTTTCAAGCGCGATACAGCCTTGAATTTCATGGGCTTGAATCATTGCAGTTAAAAGTTCTGAGACCAGAATTGGTTTACCGCCGGTTAATCTGGATTGGCGCGATACCCAATCGGATACGGCAAGTATTGCTCCAAGATTATCTGAAGGGTGTCCCCACTCGGCTGCCAGCCAAGTGTCATTGAAATCTAACCAACGAATTGCAGCGCCAATATTAAATGCAGCTTGAACTGGATCCAATTCAAAATTTGTGCCTGGGACTCTTGCGCCACCTGGTAATTCACCGCCGGGTGTTATTGGTCCAAGCAATTTTCGACAGGCTGGATACTCTAAAGCTTCGAGTCCGCAGCCAATAGTGTCCAAAAGGCAATACCAAGCAGTCTCTTTTGCTAACGTTGAATCAATTTTATAGTTCAGAACATAATCAGCGATATCAATTATTTCTTGATCGAAAGGCAGATTAGAGTTGTAAGTACCGGACATTAGCGCGCCTCAATCGGAACAAATGGTCGATCTTCTGGTCCAGTGTAATTTGCAGCAGGGCGAATAATTTTGTTGTCGTGGCGTTGTTCCAAAACATGTCCTGACCAGCCGGTTATTCGTGCGAAGATAAAGATTGGAGTGAAGAAACTTGTTGGGATTCCCATTTCCTTATAAGCAACTGCAGAAAACCAGTCTAGGTTTGGAAACATCTTCTTTATTTCCCACATAACGCTTTCGATTCGTTCTGCGATTGAATATAAGAGTGGAGAGCTATTTTCTGAGGATAGCTGGTGGGCAACTTCCTTAATGATCGGATTTCGCGGGTCCGATATTGTGTAAACCGGATGCCCGAATCCAATTATTACTTCCTTGTTTGCAACCCTAGTTCGGATATCTGATTCTGCAGAATCTGGGGATTGGTACCGCTCCTGAATTTCAAGGGCAACTTCATTTGCGCCACCATGCTTTGGGCCTCTCAGCGCGCCAATTGCGCCGGTGATTGAAGAATAGATATCTGAGCCAGTTCCTGCAATTACTCGACCAGTAAAAGTAGAGGCGTTGAATTCATGTTCTGCGTAAAGTATTAACGAGATCTGCATGGCCTTAATCCATGATTCGCGTGGTTTTTCTTGGTGTAACAATGTGAGGAAATGCTCTCCTATGGAATCCGCACCGGTATTCAAATCAATGCGCTTTGCGTTATGTGTGAAGTGATACCAATAAAGCAACATAGATGGCGTGCACGAAATAAGTCGATCGGCAATTGACCTTGCGCCTGCGTCATCATGAGAATCGGATTCCGGTAGGTGGCAGCCAAGCGCAGATACCCCAGTCCTAATTACATCCATAGGATGAGTATTTTTCGGAAGATTTTCTAGAATTGTTTTTACTTGAGATGGCAAATCTCTTAAGTTTGCTAATCGATTCTTATACTCGGCCAATTTTGATTTTGATGGTAATTCACCATAGAGAATCAAATAAGCCACTTCTTCAAATTCGCAATTTTTTGCAAGATCATGAATATCGTAACCTCGATAGTGAAGATCGTTTCCACTTCGGCCTACTGTTGAGAGCGCTGTGTCGCCAGCAGTAACGCCAGAGAGTGCTACAGATTTCTTTGGCTTGAATTCACTCATGATTCTCGATTCTCGCTTTGAAATTTATCTAAGGCCTGTTCGTACTGGTGATAATTTATTGATTTATAAAGCTCTTCTCGAGTCTGCATTCTCTCAAGCATAGATTTTTGAGTTCCAAGCCCTTTTATAGCTTGGAAAACTTCAGAAGCCGCTTTATTCATAGCTCTAAAAGCCGAGAGTGGATATAGCGCCATTCCTACATTGACAGATTTAAGTTGCTCAATTGTGAAGAGTGGAGTCATGCCAAACTCAGTTAAGTTAGCCAAGACTGGAACGGAGAGTTCAGAAGTAAATCTCTTGTATTGATCTAAATCGGTTACCGCTTCTGCAAAAATGGCATCTGCGCCAGCTTTAACGTAAGCCTTAGATCGATTGATTGCCGAATCAATACCTTCGATTGCCAAGGAATCCGTTCGAGCAATTAAGTAGAAGGGATCAGACCCGCGAGCGCTTGCCGCGGCAGTAATTCGATCAACCATCTCTTCGAGAGTTACAACCTCTTTATTAGGGCGATGACCACAACGTTTAGCTGAAATTTGATCTTCAATTTGAGCTGCAGCCGCGCCGGCTGAAATCAGAGACTTTATGGTTCGCTCAATATTAAATGCAGAGGGACCAAAGCCAGTATCGATATCCACGAGAATTGGGAGATCACAAACTGCGGCAATTCTCCTTACATCTATCAAAACATCTTCGAGAGTAAGTATTCCCAAATCAGGCATGCCGAGAGAACCCGCAGAGACGCCGCCGCCAGAGAGATAAATAGCTTTGAATCCTGCGGCTTTTGCTAGAAGAGCGTGATTTGCATTTATAGTTCCCACGATCTGAAGCGGAGATTCTGCGGCGAGCGCCTCACGAAACCGCATTCCAGCCGAAATCACTATGCGAATCTACCATCCAATTGTCGATGAAGTCTAAGTAGCTCAAGCGCAGCAATCGCGCTGTCATAACCCTTATCTTCTTTACTTCCAGGACCACCCGATCGTGCAATTGCTTGTTCGATATTTTCAACT
>JBEAMT010000025.1:0-7847 GCA_041165825.1 Actinomycetota bacterium
CTAAGTGCACATTTGCACCGGCGGCTTGAGCGAGTTGCGCACAAAGTAGGCCAATAGTGCCGGTTCCGTAAATCAAAATCTCTTTACCTGGGCCAGCAAGGGCCGCTTCAACTGCGCGCAAAGAGTTGCCTGCAGGTTCGATTAGCGCGCCTATGGCGTCATCAATTGAATCTGGAAGTGCATGAAGCGCGCGTTCTGGGACGAGAAGTTTCTCAGCACAAGCACCAGGCCAACCATTGCGAACTCCGATTTCATAGCGATCATCGCAAACGTGTTGGCGACCTGATGTGCAGCGGTAACAAGTTCCGCATCCCAACATCGTGTCACCAGTGACTCGTTGCCCTAACCATTTCGGATTTACGCCTTTACCTATTTCAGAAATAACACCACACCATTCGTGTCCTATGCGGACTGGATACTTGGCTTGATTGCTATGGAGATAGACCATCTCGCCAGTGAAGAATTCTTGATCTGTTCCGCAGATTCCAACGCGGGTAACATCAACAACTACTTGGTTATCCCCTGCTACTGGTTCTGGAACATCTTCGACAATGGAATTATTTGGCGAAGTTATAGTCAGGGCCTTCATGCCGTCACTATACTCAAACCGATATCAGCACCGATAGCGTGCAATAGAGGAGTTTTAAATGCGTAGCGCCCATTGGTATGGCGGCAAAAATAGAGATGGATTTATTCACCGTGCATGGATGCGCCGTGGATTACCAAAAGATGCCTTTGATGGGCGCCCACATATTGCGATCGCGAACACCGCATCTGATCTAACTCCCTGCAACTCTCACTTAAATGAAGTGATGGAGTTCGTTAAAAATGGAATCTGGGAAGCAGGTGGAGTTCCCCTGAATATGCCAGCGGTTTCACTCGGTGAAACTCTGGTTCGCCCTACAGCGATGTTATGGCGCAATATGGCGGCGATGGCAACTGAAGAATTAATCCGAGCTAACCCGATTGATGGCGTAGTTCTTCTCGGTGGTTGCGATAAGACAATCCCATCTTTATTAATGGCGGCATCTTCAGTTGATATTCCAGCTCTCGTTGTCCCAGGTGGACCAATGTTGACCGGAACTTTCCAAGGAACTCCGCTCGGTTGCGGCACCGATGTATTTAGATTGAGTGAAGAAGTTCGTGCGAAGAAACTTAGTGAAGCAAAGTTCTTAGATTCAGAGTCAGCGATGATTCGCAGCCGCGGACATTGCAACACTATGGGAACTGCATCAACTATGGGAATCATGGCAGAAGCACTTGGCATGGTTATTCCAGGTATCGCTGGCACACCAGCGCCAGATAGCCGCTTGCTTCAGTACTCACAAGAATCAGGTCGTCGCATCGTTGAGATGGTTCATGAAGGTTTGAAGCCAAGTGACATCATGGTTAAAGGTTCGTTTTTAAATGCGATCGTTGCACTTGCCGGAATCGGTGGATCAACTAATGCTGTTCTCCACTTGCTGGCAATCGCTGGCCGTTTAGGAATTGATTTAACTCTTGATGATTTTGATCGCACCGGTTCCGGTGTTCCTCTACTTGTTAACTTGCAGCCTGCTGGCAAATATTTAATGGAAGATTTCCATCGCGCAGGTGGCCTACGTGCAGTGTTTAAAGAGCTTGAAGATCTACTGGATCCGAAGGCGCTAACCGTGCTCGGTACTCCTTTAGTTAAAGGCCTATCTGAAGCTGAAATTTACGACACTGATGTGATCCGCACTCGTAAAGAACCTTTGCAGCCAAGTGCTGGCATCGCAGTCTTGCGCGGAAATCTTGCGCCACTTGGTGCAGTTATTAAGCCTGCAGCAGCAAGTGCGAACTTGTTAAAGCATCGCGGTAAAGCAATGGTCTTTGACAGCATCGAAGATTTCAAAGCCCGCATCAATGATCCAAACCTAGATGTTGATGAGAACTCCGTTTTGATTCTCCGCGGATGTGGACCAAAGGGTTATCCCGGAATGCCAGAAGTTTCTAATATGCCGATGCCACAGAAGATGCTCGATAAAGGTGTGCGCGACATGGTGCGTATCTGCGATGGTCGCATGAGCGGTACCGCCTATGGAACTGTTGTTCTACATGTTGCCCCCGAAGCAGCAGCAGGTGGACCGCTTGCTCTAGTTCAAACCGGTGACTTCATTGAACTAGATGTCGAGGCCCGCACGCTAAACATCGATATCTCAGATGCCGAACTTGCTGCGCGCAAACCAAATACTGCCACTGTCGATGGTTTCGCTAAATCCGCACGTGGATGGCAGAAGTTATATATCGAACATGTAATGCAGGCTGATTCTGGTTGCGATCTTGATTTCTTAGTTGGATCTAGCGGAGAACATATCTCCCGCGAATCTCACTAATTATCTAGATCAGTTTTCAATCAGCGGCGCGCTTATATTTCCTGACGCTGATCGGAATAAATATCGCCATGATGATGATCATGTAGATAAATGAAGTCAGTAGCGGGTTTTCGCTTGGGAATGATCCAGCGGTCGCACCGAACTTGTTCTCAAGTCCAAATAGCTCGCGGCAAGCCGCAACCATTGTGGATACCGGGTTCCACTCTGCAAAGTACTGCAGAGCACGTGGCATACCAGTTGTTGGTGCGAAAGCATTTGATAAGAAGGTAAGCGGAAATGTCACAAGGAAGCTAACGTTTTGCACAACTCGCGCATCAGTTGCTGAAAGTCCAACAAAGATTCCAACCCAAGAAAGTGCATATCCAAAGAAGAGCAGGAATAGGAAACCAATAGCGACGTTAAGAAGACCAGATGATGGGCGCCAACCTACTATGTAGCCAGCAATCCCCATGACTGCTAGAACGACGATATTGAGCAGTGAATCACCCAATGTGCGGCCAATTACAAGCGCTGATTGTGAAATAGGAAGTGATCTAAAGCGATCGATCAAACCTTTCTTCATATCTTCAGCAAGCCCTGATGCGGTACCTGCCAAAGTAAAGGCGACGGTCTGCACAAAGATACCTGGCATCAAAAGTTGAACATATCCCCCAGGTTGTCCGGTATCAATTGAACCGCCAAATACATAACGGAATAAGAGAACGAACATAACTGGCTGAATAGTTGAGAAGATTAAAACTTCTGGAACACGAGTAAGCAAACGCAACTGGCGCTGCGTAATAATTAAAGTATCTGTTACGGCTCTCACTTCTTAGCCTTCTTTCTGCGTCCGCCAACTTCGGCATCTTCTTCTTTCTTCTCCTCGGCGGCATGGCCAGTTAGAGATAAGAAAACATCATCTAGCGATGGGCGCTTTAGGCTCACATCTAGCGGGTGGATACCAGCATCATCTAATGAACGAAGTGTTTCGATAAGGGCTGTTGCACCAGTTGAAACCGGCGCCGAAACTAAACGCAGGCCTTCATCGAGTGTTGCCTTGTTGCCGCTGATATTTGCAACAACTTCCATGGTCTTTGCAATGTTGTGGCTTTCTACAACGATCTCTAGACGTTCTCCGCCTACCTGCTTCTTAAGCGCATCAGAAGTACCGCGCGCAATAACTTTGCCATGATCGATAACTGCGATTTCATCGGCGAGTTGATCTGCTTCTTCGAGGTATTGAGTAGTCAAAAGCAAAGTAACGCCGCCCTTAACTAACTCTTCAATAACGCTCCACATTTCCTGACGACCACGTGGATCAAGGCCAGTAGTTGGCTCATCAAGGAAGAGAACTTTTGGCTTAACGATTAGGGATGCCGCTAGGTCAAGGCGACGACGCATTCCACCTGAATAAGTTTTGATCGGGCGCTTTGCGCTTTCTGTAAGTGAAAATCTTTCAAGTAACTCTTCGGCGCGAGCAACTGATGCTTTCTTGCCTAAGTGATAGAGCTGGCCGAACATAACCAAGTTATCCCACCCAGTTAAAATCTCATCAACTGCCGCATATTGGCCAGATAAACCAATAACTTCGCGAACTTTTTCCGGATGCTTGATTACATCTATGCCACCAACCATGGCACGACCTGAATCAGGTCTCAACAAAGTTGCAAGAATGCGAACAGAAGTTGTTTTACCGGCACCATTAGGTCCGAGCACGCTCAATACAGTGCCTTCTTCAACATCAAGAGATAAGTGATCTAGGGCACGAACAGCCCCATTGCGATAAGTTTTTACGAGGTCTTCAGCGATTACAGATTTCACGGAGTAAACTTATCTTAAATAATCCTGTGTTTAAAACTCTCAAGTCGCGCCTGGAAGGCATATGGTAAAAATTAAGTGAGTCTTTCAGCCCGCATTAAGCCCAAAAATCCTTTCGCAGAGTTTCCGCGGGAAGTTGGTGTTCTTGTCTTCGCCTCTTTCTTTGTTGCTGTTGGCTTTGGAATCATCGCTCCGACGATCCCACTATTTGCTAAATCATTCGGTGTAAATAACGCACAAGTTGGCTCAATAATTGCGGCCTTTGCCTTTGCACGATTTGCCAGTGGTCTATTTGCCGGAAAACTCGTTGATAAATTTGGCGAAAGACTTGTATATACAACTGGAGTTGGCTTCGTAGCGGTTTCCTCCTTTGCCGCAGCCTTCTCTCAAAATTACGAGCAATTGCTTAGCTTCCGTGCCGCCGGCGGTTTGGGTTCATCAATGTTCTCTGTCGCAGCAGGATCAATCATTTTGCGTGCAACAGATGACTCAAAACGTGCCCGTGCGCAATCTCTCTATAACAGCAGCTTTCTTGTTGGAATGATGGCTGGTCCAGTCATTGGTGGTTTTCTAACTGCAATTTCGCTGCGAGCCCCACTTCTTGTATACGCAATTCTCTTAGTTGTATCAAGCATTGCTGGCGGCTTCTTGCTTCGTAATTCAGTACTTGCTGCTCGTCCAACAGAGAAAGCAGCCAAGGAGAAGGGTGCGATTCGCGAAGCACTTTCAAGTAAGCCTTATCTAATTGCGTTAACTATCTCTTTCTGCAGCGCATCAATTCTCTTCGGAATGGCTCGCTCGATCTTGCCACTCTTTATGGTTGAAGAAATGAAATCTAATGCGGGTTATATAGGCTTAGGTTTTACGATCTCTTCTGTAATTCAAGGTTTATTACTTATTAAAGCCGGTGGACTCTCTGATTCGCGCGGACGTAAGTTCTCTGCGATCATGGGCACTTCTTTACTAGCTATTTCCGTAGTTGTACTTGTAGGAACGGTTCACCCTTGGATGTTCTTACTTTCAATGGTCATCGGCGCCTTTGGTTCGATCTTTCTTTCATCTACCGCAGCAATCGTTGGAGATGTAATGAAAGGTAAGGGCGGCCAAGTAATCGCTCTGTTCCAGATGTCTGGCGATGCTGGCGCGATGATCGCCCCAATAGCACTTGGATTTATCGCTGACCACTATGGATTCCGCCCAGCTTTTGCCGTCAGTGCAGCTCTTATGTTTATTGCACTATTTGTGGCAACAAAATTGCCCGAGACGCGGGCTTCGCACCTCGGGCAATCTAGTTAATTACTTAACTAAGTTTTCTACTTAGTCACTGTTACGAAGGATTGAGAGCAGTCTCAAAACTTCTAGGTACAACCAGACGATTGTGACCATCAAACCAAATGCCATGCGCCATGACTCTTGCTGTGGCACACCAGCAGCAATTGATTTTTCGATCTGATCGAAATCAAGTACTAAGAAGAATGATGCAAGTGCAACTGCGGCGACTGCGATTAGCAGACCCGTTGCTCCACCTGGGCGGCCAGTGAAGATCGTGATTAGCGAGAACACTAGGTATCCGATTAGCGAACCAACCATGATGCGTGTGAACTTAGGTGTTACGCGAATCTTTCCGCTGCGGTATGCAACCAAGATTCCACCGAATGCACAAAGTGTTCCGATGACAGCTTGGCCGACAATGCCTGAATAAGTCTCGTTGTAGATACGGCTGATTGTTCCGAGTGCAAGTCCTTGCGCTGCTGCGTAGGCAACGATTAGAGGTACACGAACTTTCTTAGAAAAAGTGTTAACCATTGCAAGAACAAAACCACCGAGGAATCCAACAAGTGCAAGACCTGGGCTGTTAGCGCCCCATGCAAATGCACCGACTGCAACCAACACTGCAAACAAAGTTGCTGTGCGCATCACAACATCGTCCATAGTCATACGACCGGTACGAAGTGATGATGCTGCTGGTGCTGCGTATGTTGCTTCGAGTGAATCGTTACTCAAACGAGTTGGGTCCATTTGAGCAAAACCACGGTTCGAACGAGTTAGAACTGGATTTGAACTGCGCACTAATTTCCCTTTCTAGGAAATCTCGACCCATTCGGGCCGAGGTAGGTAAGCACTATTTAAAACCACTTTCCTGAGAATTTCATTCCAAAAGTCAGGCCGCGCTCAAACTGGTGCCCCGAGTGGGGGTCGAACCCACACTTGGAGGATTTTAAGTCCTCTGCCTCTGCCATTGGGCTATCGGGGCCATGCGAAGGTCAGAGTCTACTTGCCTTTTTGATAACTGAATCCAGCATCGATTCCGTTAATTTCCCTGTAAAAGTGTTCTGCTGGCTGGGATGGTAGCTGCCAATTATCTTTCTTTTGATTCCATCTGGACCGACGAATATCGCAGTGGCTCCGTGGCCAAACCTTGGTTTCGGTTTTGGAATCTCACAACCGAGTTCTACAAGCGTTGTAAGAAGTGTTGTCCAAGCCAGATTTCCGAGTGCAAGAAATGATCTGGCAGTGGGCATCAAGAGTGCAATCTCATTTTTGTAAAGAGGCGCGCAGGTATTTTTCTCTTCGGTTGTTGGTTTGTTATCTGGTGGTGCACAGCGAACTGCGCAGAGAATACGAGTGTTAATTAACTTTTGACCGTCATCTTTACTTTTGCTGGTTGCGATTTTGGCAAGACCATTTTTGTGAAGTGATTTGTAGAGCCAATCACCAGATGAATCTCCGGTGAAAACTCGCCCCGTTCTGTTTGCACCGTGTGCACCTGGAGCGAGTCCGAGAATAACTATTTGTGCATTTGCGGGACCAAAACCTGGGACAGGCTTTCCCCAGTACTTTTCATTTTCATAGGCTTTGCGTTTGGTGATAGCTACTTCTTCGCGCCACTCGACAAGTCGCGGACATTTCTTACATTTAACAATTGCTGAATCAAGCAGGTCGAGAGATTTATACAAGCGACCAAGCCATTCCATCGAGAATATCTGATTCAGAGGCAACGAATTCGGTTGCACCTGTTGCGCGCATGATGCGGGAGAGAACCAGAGAACCTGCGGAGATGACGTCGACGCGACCTGGGTGCATATAGCCAAGTGATTCGCGTTGGGTGCGGGTCATCTTGATAAAAGTTTGTGAGACTTGGTGAACTTTTTCAGCTGGAATGCGTGAAAGATGAATTGCGTAACGATCGTATTCAGGAAGATCTAGCGCGGCTGCGGCAACTGTTGTTGCAGTACCCGCTACTGCGATGAGGGTTTTGGCTTTAGTAATTGGAACAATTTTTGCAGCTTGGGCAATCGCTTCATCGATATCTTCAGTCGCTGCAACAACTTGGCCCGGATCAGGAAGATCGCCGGTGAAATGGCGCTCGGTCATGCGCACACAGCCAATATTTACGCTCTTGGCTGCTTCAACGGTTTCAGTTCCAAATACGAATTCGGTTGAACCTCCACCAATATCAACAACTAGAAATGGGCCATCTGCAGCTTGTAGATCTTTAGTCGCTCCCATAAATGAAAGGCGCGCTTCCTCATCACCGGAGATAACTTCGGGGCGGATACCTAAGCGTTCAAATACGCCTTCGATAAATAGATCGCGGTTGGTGGCATCACGAGTGGCGCTTGTAGCGCAGAAGCGAATCTTTTCAACTCCGCGCTTAGCAATTTCAGCGGCGTAGATATCAACGGCGGCGAGTGT
>JBEAMT010000026.1:0-6775 GCA_041165825.1 Actinomycetota bacterium
GCTTTTCACCAGCAGAGAGACCACGATCGAGATCGCGGCGGTAAAGATCGCGGACAACTTCTGCGACCTTAATGACATCTCCTGATGCAAGTTTTTCGAGGTTTGCCTTGTAACGACGTGACCAGTTTGTTGGCTCTTCGGTGTAAGGCTGACGAAGTACGTTAAATACGCGATCAAGGCCGGCGCTGTCGACAACATCGCGGACTCCGACGAGATCTACATTATCTGCAGGAACGCGGACTGTGAGATCTCCTTGTGCAACTTTCAAGACTAGGTAGGTACGCTCTTCGCCCTTGATGATGCGGGTTTCAATCGCTTCGATAAGAGCTGCTCCGTGATGGGGATAAACAACGGTTTCGCCGACCTTAAATGTCATGTGTTGCCCTTCGCTAGACGACCAATTCTACCAGCCATTTCTAACTCAGAAAACCCCACTGAAATAAGGGGAATAAGCACCTAGATTCGCATGAGAGAATGTGCCTATGCGCGGCACCAAAAAAACTCTTACATTAATCATCAGCGTTGCACTTGCATTAACACTCAGCGGATGCGCTGCCGGGCAAAACGCAGCATCACGCAACATCAAGCAAGTAACTGACGGGGTCGAGATCTCTGTTCAAGATAATGGTGTAGATATAGAAGTTTTGAATTTGCTTTTAGTTGCTACCGAAACCGGTGATGCGGTAGTTGTCGGAACTATCGTCAATCAGGGTGATACCGAGGATGAAATTCTCGGAATTGCTGTTGGTTCAAACCAAGCGGTGTTAACTGGCGAGCGCCTACTTAAGAAGAACCAACCAATTCGTTTTGAAGGGGACATCGCAAACGCTAAGGCTGTCTTCTACGGAGTTTCTCCAGTACCAGGCCGACACGTTAAGTTATCAATTGGCTTTGCCCGCGCTGGGTTGGTAACTGCAGAAGTATTAATACGCGATAAGCGCGATGATTACAGAAACGTTACTTCAGGAACCTCAGCTCCGGCAGAAGTTAGCGCTTCCCCTGATTCGCAACCGCTTCAATAGCAGCCTTCGCAGCGTCAGGGTCTAAATACTCTCCGCCTTTTTTAACGGGCTTAAAGTCAGCGTCCAAGTTATAGAGCAGCGGAATTCCGGTTGGAATATTTAACTCTGCAATATTTGATTCCGAAATTCCATCAAGATGCATAACCAGTGCACGAAGTGAATTACCGTGTGCTGTAACAAGTACGCGCTTTCCTGACTTTAGGTCAGGAACAATTGATTCCTGCCAATAAGGAATCATGCGTGCAACAACATCTTTTAGGCACTCTGTTGCAGGTAATTGCGGCCCAAGGTCGGCATAACGAGCATCGTTTGCTTGGCTATAAGGGTCATTTGCCTCAATTGGTGGAGGCGGCACATCGTAAGAACGGCGCCATAACTTAAATTGTTCCTCACCATATTTGGCAAGTGTCTCTTTCTTATCTTTGCCTTGCAGAGCGCCGTAGTGACGTTCATTTAAACGCCAAGAACGGTGAACCGGAATCCAATGTCGATCACAAGAATCTAGTGCCAGCTGTGAAGTGTGTATTGCGCGACGGAGAAGAGATGTGTGAACTACATCAGGCAGAAGATTGCGCTCTGCCAACAACTTTCCGCCACGAGCGGCCTCTGCTTCACCTGCGGCAGATAAGCGAACATCCACCCAACCAGTGAAGAGATTCTTGGCATTCCATTCGGATTCACCGTGGCGTAATAGGATTAATTCGTAATTCGACATGGCGCTTATCTTGCCATGTATGGCGGAAATCTTTAAATCAAATGCTTGAAAGCGTCAAGATTTGCCAGTGATTCGCCGCGGCTTACCCGCCAAGCCCATTCGCGACGAATTGCATTTGCAAATCCAAGTTCGAGCAGCGGATTAAATGAAGAATCTGAGTACTGCAAAACAGCACCGACTAATCGATCAATTTCGCGATCGGTGACTGCCCCAAGTGGCAAGCGTCCAACCAAAAAGATATCGCCGAGTTCGTTTGTTGCAAATGCAATTCCATACATTCCCGCATTCTTTGCCATGCACCAGGCATGAACTGCGCCCTCGTTTTCATCAGGTTTGCGAATTACAAAGGCGTTAATACTTAGTGAATGATCTCCAACAATTAGTGCACAGTGGGTCTGTAACTTCTTTTCACCAGGTAACGTGATCAGAAAAGTATTTGGGTCTTTCTGTTCAAATTCCAGATCGTGTGAATCTAGAAAATCCTCGATCACAATCCGTGGATCAATTGCCGCCACAATTAACCGATCGATTTTGCAGCGCGGGCCGCTTCGGTTATTACTTGATCATAAATATCTAAAGTGCCGCGAGCTGTGGCATCCCAACCAAAGTGCGAGGCGTGCTCGATAGCTCCCATAGATAGCAGCACGCGACGTTGTGGTTCTTGCAGCAAACGCGCCAAGACTGAAGACCAAGCGCGTGGATTGTGGCCATCTACAAGCACGCCTGAGATACCGTCGGCAACAGCTGTGCGAAGCCCGCCGACTGCTGTTGCAACCACTGGTGTTCCGCAAGCTTGTGCTTCAAGTGCAACAAGTCCAAAACTTTCAGAATAACTTGGTACGCAAACTAAATCTGCAGCGCGATACCAATTAGCTAATTCGGCACGTGGAACCGGTGGCGAAAACGAAACCACATCCTGGATTCCTAGCCATACAACAAGTTCTTTAAGTCGTTCTACTTCGCTGCCATTTGCACCAGATGCACCGCCCACGATGTAAACACGCAACTTAGGGCGCAGATGTGGTGAGTGGGCAAGCATTTCTGATGTTGCACGGATTAAAAGCTCTGGACCTTTATGCGGCTGAATACGACCGACAAAGGTAATTACCGAAGCATCTGGATCAATTCCAATTACTTTGCGTGCTGCTTGGCGACCATTTCCAGGTGTGAAGTTATAGAGATCAACGCCTGGAGTGACGACATGGACCGTATCTGGGCAAGCATCGTAAAGCGAGACCAGACTGGCGGCTTCGGCATCGGTGTTAGCGGTCAGGGCATTTGCTGCAGCAACGATCTGTGTTTCACCTTGCACGCGAATCATCGGCTCAGGAGTTTCTCCTTCGGCCAGATTTAAATTCTTAACGCGGGCCATTGTGTGCATGGTGTGAATCAAAGGTAACTTCAACTCTTTAGAAACTGGCATCGCAACTTTTCCGGATAGCCAATAATGCGAATGAATTACATCGTATCGACGCTGACCTGATAACTCCTTGGCAAACTCAGTACTTAGTTCAGCAAAGTGCTGTGGTACTTGCTCTTTTGTTAAGTGCAGATCGTGTCCTGCATCTAGGTGGTGAACATTTACACCTGGTGAAAGTTCAACTACTACTGGCAGATCTAAATGATCGCGGCGCGTGAAGATATCTACTTCCACGCCTTGCGCTGCCATACGTGCAGCACTTTCTGCAACATAGATATTCATGCCGCCGGCATCACCAATACCCGCTTGTTCTAGCGGACAGGTGTGCACCATCAACATGGCTACGCGGCGTTGCATAACCTAAGGGTACGCCCAATCAATCAACGCTGCTAAATGGTTGCGCGAATAGTGCCAATTACACGCGGGCCACCCATGACTTTTTCTGGGGTAAGCGGTGTATCGATTCCAAAATCATTTAAGCAGGCATGCACGATGGTGCGAAAGGCACGAAGTGAGCCATCACTGACTTTAAATACAAAGGTACGGCCGTCGGCAAGCGAGCAAACGTTTACCGCTTCTGCGCCATCTTTCATAAATAAACCAGGCACCAGCTGCATCATCTCGGTGTTGTGGCGACCCGAACCGCCAACCATTTCTGGAAAAGCACGCGCCGCATCCATTACATCTTGGTGGATTGGATCTGTTGAAATAGTTATGGCACGAATTGCACGAGCCAAACCAATTACTGAAAGCATAAATAACGGTGCTCCGCAGCCATCAGTTGAGGTAAAGGAGATGCTTTCACCTGCTAACTTTTCAAGTTCTTCCTTTATTGCTACTTGCAGCGGATGTGATTGCTCTAAATAACTTTCAATCGGCCAACCATTTTTCACACAAGTTGCCAACATAGCGGCGTGTTTTCCGCTGCAGTTCATGGCAATTTGCGTTGGTGGGTTATCGCCCCAAGCACGACGTTCGTTTTCACCCAGTGGGCGATCAACTGCACATTGCAGAGCACTTTCTGTTAAACCAACACTTGCCAGAATTTCACGTGCGCCATCCATATGCATTGCAGCACCGGAATGGCTTGACTGCGCCAGCGCCAACAGTCGTGGCTCTAATACAAGTCCATTTCGCACCATCGCAGATGCCTGCGCACATTTGATCGTAGAACGAGGAAAAATCTTGGTATCGATATCGCCCAGAGATTTAAGGAGCGAACCGTCAGAGTTTAAAACTGCTAAAAAACCACGGTGTTCAGATTCAACAAAACCATCGCGAACATATTCGGCTAAAACCGCATCGTTAAACATTTATTCAACCTTTATTCGGTCTGACGTTCGAGCGATGACCAGATATGTGCCTGAAGTTCTTGGCCTTCGGCTGCCATGTCATATGCAAAGAAGAGTTCGCCAGCTACAAGGCCATATAAACGCACTCCAGCCGTAACAATCTTTGCTGATGGCGCGGAATAGCCCTGATCAAGAACTAACTGAATCTTTGGACCATCAAACTGTCCGACCCAACCTTCGGTTATTCCAGTGTTATGTGAAATCAAAACTTCTAGAACATTATTTGGCTTAACGCGCCAGAAACCCGTTTCAGATGCCGCTGGGCGAATGATTTCGCCTTCACTATCGATAATCCAAGAACGTGAGTAATAGTTTAGAAATGGGCGCCCATCGTGGTTGAAAACGACTTCATGCGCGTATTCAAAACCTTCGATATTTGGGTATTCACCTCGCCCTTTACCGCGCCAAGTGCCAACCAGCCAGGCGAGTGGGTTTAAATCTGCATGCAGACCTTCTGGAATTGTAAAAGCCACTTAGAGTCTGCCCCTTCGATATGTGCGCGCATCACGTGCTTGAGATTCGCGACGTCCTCGGAAACCATAGATAAGTAGCGCAATACCAATCGTGAGAGATATCAAACCAAGAAGAACGGCGCTAACGATTTCCACGCCTTAATCTTAAGGCCTTTAAAGCCTGCTCACTGTCCAGATAATCACGAGCATCGCCGCAAAGATGATCAACCCTTGTCCTAGTGTTTCCATTTAAGCGGGCACAATCACTTGTTGCGATGCGGCTACGCCCTCGACGGTTAACTGTGCAGCAACCGGTGTATTTCGCTTTACAACAGCGAGAGCAATCGGGCCAAGTTCAAAGTGGCGCGCAACTGTGCCAAGAAAACCAACTTGTACTTCGCCATTCATGACTGGAGTTCCAGGTGCTGGCATAACTACTTGGCTGCCATCTAGATGCAATAAAACTAAACGTCGCGGTGGATTGCCAAGATTAAAGATCTTGGCCACAGTTTCTTGACCACGATAGCAACCCTTATTCATATGTACAGATTTATTTAAAACACCTAGCTCATTTGGGATTGATTTATGATCGGTTTCAAAGCCGATCCGCGGGCGACCTGCTGCAACTCGTTCAGCATCTAGCGCCCAAGTGCCAACCTGCATCGCAGTTGCGCCAAAAGTTTCTTGCATCTCTGTTAATTCTGCACGCGGTACCAACGCAAATGGCCCACCGATTTCGTTAACTAGACCAGGTGCGCGCAAAACTACATACTCACTTGATGCATCGCGCACATCGACCCGCAACATAAATTTCATTTTCTGCAAATAAGCGATTAGAGTTTCAATATAGCCAGGATCTAGTACCAACCAGGAAGTTTCACCGTCATCAACCAAGTTAAATTGATATTCGACGTGGCCTTGTGGATCCAAGATCAGCGCTGATGTCCATTGACCAACAGATAGTTCAGATAAATGCTGGGTTGTTAAATCATGCAACCACTTCAGGCGATCAACACCGCTGACCGCAATTATTTGCAAGTGCGAAAGATCAGCCCACGCTTTTCCTTCAAGCAAAGCCTTCTGTTCTTTATTTGGTTCCCCGAAATGCCAAATGGCGCCTTTATCGACGCCATCTTCGACAAATACTGCAGTCACTTTTTAATTATCTTATTTACTTAACGCAGGCAGCGCAGGTACCGTAAATTGCGAAGTGGGTGACATCTGTTTTAAATCCATAGTCATCAGATAAATTCTGAACAAAGTTAGCAGCTACATCGATTGGTGCATCGCCAACTGATCCGCAGGTGCCGCAGACAAGATGTAGATGAGTTAGCTCTTCTGCTGCGTGATAAGTCGCACCGCCATGGCCCAAGTGTGTGTGCTGGACTAGGCCAACGTTTTCTAGAGTTTCTAGGTTGCGATAGACCGTTGAAAGGTTGATACCTGGATGAGTCGCGCGCACCTTTTCAGCAACCTCTTCAGGCGTTGCATGCCCAAGTTCACGGACAGCAGATAGAACTAGTTCGCGCTGAGGAGTCAAACGCAAGCCTTTATCGCGAAGTTCGTGTTGATCTGCCATGGCTTTAGCCTACCTTTAAAGTGAATTACTTGGCTACGCGTGCGCGCAAGAGAAGCAGATAAACCTGGCACCCTAAGCAGAAATTAAATGCTGCATTAAGAAATGCCGCAGCAAGTGCAAAACCAACCGCAATTGTGAAGACCCCGTCGGCACCGGTAAGGGATGCGATGACTGCAACTAGTGCAAAGCCAAGGCCCACGCTCTGCGCAAATTGTGGAGGGCGCACATCTTCAAA
>JBEAMT010000027.1:0-5462 GCA_041165825.1 Actinomycetota bacterium
CTCGCATCCCTAGATAAATATCTAGAATAAAGATTGCGGGCCAAGACAGGAGAAATGTGTCAAAGGTCCGCGTACATGAGTTGGCAAAACAACTCGGTATGGAGAGCAAGGTTGTCCTTGCCAAACTCCAAGAAATGGGCGAATTCGTCCGTTCAGCATCATCAACTGTGGAAGCGCCGGTTGTGCGCAAGCTCATCGAGATGTATCCCGATGCCAAGCCAGTTGAAGAGAAAAAGCCAGTTAAGAAAGCAGCGGCAAAAAAGACCGCTGCTAAGAAAACGGCTGAAGTTAACCCCGAACTTGCCGCCGAACTTGCCGCCGAACTCGGCGTTGATTTGGAGGCGCTAAAGGCATCGCGCGCTGAAAGCGCTGTGCAACCTGCTTCGACACCAACTCCTGAGAACGAAGCGCCAGCTGCGGAAAGTAAACCTGCAACCCCACGCCCAGGAAATAATCCATTCTCAACTTCTGGTGGAACAACTCCAGGAGTTCCACGTCCACCTCGTCCTGGAAATAATCCATTCTCAACAGGTAGTGCAGTTCCACGTCCACCACAACGTCCAACCGGTGCACCAGGTTCTCAAGGTGCACGTCCTGGAATGTCTGGTCCACGTCCTGGTTCGGTTCGTCCAGGTTTTGCAGCGCGTCCAAATACACCACGTCCTGCCAGCAGTGGCGGTCCCGGAAATTATCAAACGCGTCCAGCAGGTAGCGGTTCATCTTCCAGTCCATACCGCTCAAGCGGTCCCGCAACCGGTGCGCCAACTACTGGTGGTCCACAACGTCCAGGCGGCGGCCCTAATCGCGGTCCAGGTCGTGGCGGTGCTGCAGGTGCATTTGGAAAGAATGCAAGTAAAAGTAGCAAGCGCAAACCTAAATCAAGAAAAGCACTGCGCGACGAATTCGACAATATGCAAGCGCCACAATTGGGTGGCGCAGTTATTCCTCACGGCGACGGAAAGACTCAGATCCGCATGCGTCGCGGCGCAACCCTTGCAGATTTCGCAGAGAAAATTGGTGCTGATGCAGCAGCGCTAGTTGCGGCGCTGTTCCACTTAGGTGAAATGGTTACTGCAACTCAATCAGTTGATGCAGATACCTTTGAAATCCTTGGTGCACAACTTGGATATGTAATCCAAATTGTTAGCCCTGAAGATGAAGACCGCGAACTCTTGCAAGATTTCGATATCGATCTTGCGCAAGAACTTGAAGATCTAGATGCCGATTTATTAGTAGCCCGCCCACCTGTTGTAACTGTTATGGGACACGTAGATCACGGTAAGACCAGTTTGCTCGATGCCATTCGTAAATCTGAAGTCTTAAAGACTGAAGCGGGTGGAATAACTCAGCACATCGGTGCCTACCAAATCCACCATGACCACGACGGTGTAAATCGTGCGATTACCTTTATCGATACACCAGGTCACGAAGCCTTTACAGCTATGCGTGCCCGTGGTGCCAAGGTCACCGATATTGCAGTTCTCGTTGTTGCAGCCGACGACGGAATCATGCCGCAGACCATTGAAGCGTTAAACCACGCTCAAGCAGCCGATGTTCCAATTGTTGTTGCAGTAAACAAGGTTGATAAAGAAGGCGCAAATCCAGATAAGGTCCGCCAGCAATTAACCGAGTACAACTTGATCGCAGAAGAATATGGCGGAGAAACTCTCTTCGTTAACGTCTCTGCTAAATCTGGAATTGGCATAAACGAACTTATTGATGCAATCCTGCTAACAGCAGATGCAGCAATAGATCTTCGCGCAGTCGCCGAAGATTCTGCTCGTGGCGTTGCCATTGAAGCTCACCTCGATCGCGGTCGCGGACCAGTTGCCACAGTTCTTGTGCAACGTGGAACGCTCAAGATTGGTGATGCAATTGTTGCTGGAGGCTCATTTGGTCGCGTTCGTGCGATGCTAAATGAAGATGGCGAAAACGTGGAAAGCGCTGGACCATCACGTCCAGTACAAGTACTTGGTTTCACATCAGTGCCTAGTGCCGGAGATACCTTCTTAGTTGCAGATGAAGATCGCACTGCGCGTCAGATCGCTGAAAAGCGTCAGGCCGCAGAACGCAATGCTCAGCTTGCTAAGGCTCGCAAGAAGGTTTCACTTGAAGACTTTATGGAACAGTCCAAGGTCTCAACTCTTAACCTCATTCTTAAGGGTGACGTTTCTGGTTCCGTAGAAGCCCTCGAAGATGCGCTTATGCAACTCGATGTGGGTGCAGAAGTTGATCTTCGCGTTATCCACCGTGGCGTTGGAGCAATCACCAAGTCAGATATCACTTTGGCGTCTGCATCAACTGCTGTTGTTATTGGCTTTAACGTTAAGCCAGAACCTCAGACTGCGATCTTTGCTGATCAAGAAGGTGTGGAAGTTCGCTTCTACTCAGTCATCTACAACGCTATTGAAGAGATCGAACTATCTCTTAAGGGCTTGCTCAAGCCAGAGTACGAAGAAATCATTCTCGGTAACGCTGAAGTCCGCGAGATTTTCAAATCTTCAAAGGCCGGAAATATCGCAGGATCTATCGTTCGCGATGGTTCGATCAAGCGAAATGCTAAGGCGCGAATTTTGCGAGGCACCGAAATCATCCTCGATGACCTCACCATTGATTCGCTAAAGCGCTTCAAAGATGATGCCAATGAAGTTAAAGAAGGTTTCGAGTGCGGTATTGGCCTTGGCAATATGAAGGATCTGCAAATCGGAGACACAATTCAGGTCTTTGAGATGCGCGAGAAGAAGCGCGTATAGCTATGGGTCAATCACATCGCACCCAAAAGGTGGCTGATCGAATCAAAGTGGTAGTGGCGCAGCTGCTTGAGACGAAGATCAAAGATCCTCGTCTCGGCTTCGTCACTGTCACAGATGCGCGCATTACCGGTGATCTGCAGAACGCTTCGATCTTCTACACCGTATTGGGCGATGAAGAACAACGCGCAGCAACTGCCGCCGCACTTGAGAGCGCAAAAGGAGTAATTCGTAGCGCGGTGGGACGCGATCTTCAGACTCGCATAACTCCGACAATCGAATTCTTTGAAGATGGACTTCCTGAATCTGCAAAGGCTCTAGATTCACTTCTCGATAAGGTGCATGTTCTTGATGCGGAAGTTGCACAACTTCGCAAGAACGCCACATTTGCTGGAGGAGCAGATCCTTACAAAACCCCAAAAGTTATTGAAGATTAATAACTGCTAATGGATGGCTTTCTCGTTGTAGATAAAGCACCTGCCATGACCAGCCATGATGTTGTTGCGGTTGCACGTAAAGCTTTAGGTACACGCAAAGTTGGGCATGCCGGAACGTTAGATCCGATGGCAACTGGAGTTCTGGTACTTGGTTTTGGCAACGGTACTCGTCTGCTGCAATACATCACCGACGGCGACAAGTCATATATCGCAACCGTTGTACTTGGCGCTTCCACAGTCACAGATGATCAAGAAGGCGAAATCATCTCTGAAGCAAATGCTTCAAAGGTTACTGATGAAGAAATTAGATCAGGCCTTTCGAAAATGGTGGGAGAGATTCAACAACGCCCGAGCTCGGTATCAGCGGTGAAAGTTGCGGGGGAGCGCGCCTACGATCGCGTTCGCGCCGGGGAAGTCTTCGAGCTCGCAGCTCGCACCATCACAATTTCTTCGCTAGATATTTTAGATATTCGCCGTAATGGCTCTCGTATCGAAATTGATATCGACGTAACTTGTTCTGCCGGCACATTTATTCGTGCGATCGCCCGCGATCTGGGCAGCGACTTAAATGTTGGTGGACATTTATCCGCCCTTCGCCGAACCAGAGTCGCCGGTTTCTCAATTGGTCAAGCGATTACCTTTGAAGCGTTGAAGGGCCAACAATTCAATGCGCTTGAACTATCTGATGTAGCGCGCCAGACATTTAAGGTTCGCGAGTTAGCCCTTGATGAAGTAGCCGAACTCTCGTTTGGCAGATCACTTACTCTAAATGCAAGCGATGAGATTTTTGCAGCGCTTTCACCAGATAACCGCCTCATCGCGCTTCTCAAAAATGAAATCGGCAAGGCCAAACCAATCGCCGTTTTTGCAGCGGCGAATTAATTCAGAGATAATAGTTAAATGAGTACTGGAAGCGTTGTCGTAATCGGCGTCTTCGATGGCGTGCATAAAGGCCACCAGTTACTTCTGAACCGCGCCAAAGAGATTGCTGATGGTCGCTCGATTATCGCTCTAACTTTCGATCCCCATCCCATGCAGGTATTCGCCCCAGATCGCGCGCCAACCATGCTTACCACCCTTGCCGATCGCGTTGAACTTTTAAAGATCCATAACGCAGACCAAGTTGCTGTACTCAAGTTCAACGAGAAGTTCGCGGCAATGTCCCCGGAAGATTTTGTGAAAGATGTTCTGGTCGGTCAATTAAGCGCTTCAACCGTAATTGTTGGAAAGAACTTCACTTATGGCCATAAAGCCGCAGGTAACGTTAATTCGCTAATCCGAGATGGTCTTGAATATAAATTCGCTGTAGATGTCCAAGAGTTGAAGTCTGAAGAAAGTGAAGTGATTTCTTCTTCTCGCATCCGTAAATTAGTTGTTGAAGGAAAGGTAGAAGAAGCGCGCATCTTGCTTTCTCGTCCACATCGCCTTGATGGCGTGGTTATTCATGGTGAAAAACGCGGACGTCAGATCGGATATCCAACCGCTAATTTAGGAAATATTGAGGGACAAACAATTCCGTCAGATGGCGTTTATGCCGGTTGGTTAACGGTCGGAATTAACCATTGGCCAGCAGCGATTTCAATCGGCACCAATCCAACATTTGAAGGCGTGCGTGGTCGACAAGTTGAAGCATATGCACTCGATCAAGAAGGTCTCGAGCTCTACGATAAGAACGCATCAATTGAATTTGGCTGGCGTCTGCGCGATACCTTGAAATTTGATGGCCTCGAACCGCTATTGGCGCAGATGAAGTTGGATTGCGATCGTGCGCGAGCGCTTACTGAAGGCTAAAAAGCTCGATTTCCGATATCCACAGCCCCGCTGGTAACCTTGCACCTGTCCAACGATCAAAGTGAGTGGCCGTGTATCAAACCGGTCGCCGTCGTGGCGGTAACTAAAAGGAGTCCAGAAATGGCTTTAACACCAGAAGTAAAGAAAGAAATCATTGCAAAGTACGGCTCATCAGCTACCGACACCGGAAGCCCAGAAGCACAGGTTGCTTTGCTCTCACGTCGTATTGAAGACATCACTACACATTTGAAGACCAACCCACACGATCACCACAACCGTCGCGGTCTGTTGTTGCTCGTAGGTCAGCGTCGTCGCATTCTTCAGTACTTGTCAAAGACAGATATCAATCGTTATCGCGCGATTATCGAAAAGCTCGGTATTCGCCGCTAATTAAATAACTACCCGCCAGGGGAGTTTGGCTTTTTCATTAATCTTTAAAGCTAATGGTCCTCGGTAGTGGTTTCCGCAAGGTTTAAAATAAAAC
>JBEAMT010000028.1:0-15267 GCA_041165825.1 Actinomycetota bacterium
AAGGTTGCCGGAACAAAAGACTTTGTTACAGCCCTTCAACTAGATACCAAGCTTGATGGAATTCCTGCATCAGTTCTTGCTGGAGCACTTCACCAAGCAAAGGAAGCGCGTCTTGCGATTCTTGAAGTTATGAGTGAGGCGATCGATACACCTGATGAGATGAGTCCATTTGCTCCTCGCATCATTTCTGTAAAGATTCCAGTTGATCAGATAGGTGCGGTTATCGGGCCTAAGGGCAAGATCATTAACCAGATTCAAGATGAGACTGGTGCTGAAATCTCAATCGAAGATGATGGCACGATCTACATCGGCGCAACTGATGGACCATCTGCTGAAGCAGCACGTGCACAGATCAATGCGATCGCAAATCCACAGATGCCAGAAGTGGGAGAGCGCTACCTCGGTACCGTTGTAAAACTTGCTGCATTTGGCGCATTCATCTCTCTTATGCCAGGTAAAGATGGTTTGCTCCACGTATCTCAGATCCGCAAGATGCATGGTGGAAAGCGCATTGAAAACCTTGAAGAAGTTATGAAGGTGGGCGACAAGATTCAAGTTGAGATCGGTGAAATCGATCCAAAGGGCAAGCTCTCACTTGTTCCAGTTCTCGAAGATGGATCAACCCCGAGCGCAGAGTAAGTAGAGAACTAACTCTAAATGTCAGTTCGTCACCCAGTAGTGCGCACAGTCTTACCTAGCGGTCTGCGTATCGTCACGGAAGAAGTTCCGTCGGTACGCAGCGCCGCGATTGGTATCTGGGTAAATGTTGGATCACGTGATGAAACCCCGGCTGTTGCCGGGGCTTCTCACTTTCTAGAACATCTATTATTTAAAGGCACCACTCGCCGCAACGCATTAGAGATTTCAGCTTCAATTGAAGCCGTTGGTGGAGAAATGAACGCCTTTACCAGCAAGGAGTACACCTGCTTCTATGCGCGTGTAATTGATACCGATCTTCCGATGGCAATTGATGTGGTTTCAGATCTGATTACCTCATCGATCGTTTCTGCACTTGATGTGGATGCCGAGCGCAAGGTAGTTCTTGAAGAAATCGCAATGCGCGATGATGACCCGAGCGATCTAGTTCATGATCTCTACGCCGAAACTTATTACGGCGACACCCAACTGGGTCGCCCAATTCTTGGCACAATCAAATCAATTAAAAATATGACCCGCAGCAGCGTCTTTAACTATTACAAGAAAAAGTATTTGCCTCAGGATCTAGTCGTTGCAGTTGCTGGAAATATTAAACATAAGCGTGTCGTTGCAATGGTTGAAGAAGCACTCTCACGCGATAACTTCCTAGATGTAAAAGGGTCACCACAAATCCGCCCAAATACGCCCGTTAAAACCAAGCCAATGCAGAGCGTTGGACTATTAACTCGTAAGACCGAGCAAGCCCACATGTTCTACGGAATGGAAGGCGTTGCCCGTAGCGATGAACGCCGCTTTGCAATGGGAGTTTTAGCTTCAGCACTTGGTGGTGGCATGTCTTCGCGTTTATTCCAAGAAATCCGTGAAAAACGCGGCTTGGCTTATTCGGTTTATGCCTACGCCCAACAATTTGCTGGATCTGGTCAAATTGGTTTCTATGCTGGCTGTAATCCAAGCAAGGCGATTGAAGTTGTGGAGATAATCCGCGAAGTCTTAGCTGATGTTGCGGAAAATGGAATGAGCTATGAAGAGATTGAGCGAGCCAAAGGCGCAGTACGCGGGTCGTTAGTTTTGAGTCAAGAAGATTCTGGTTCGCGCATGAGTCGCATCGGTAAAAACGAAATTGTCTACGGCCAAGTTATGGGCTTTGACGATATCTTGAAAGCGATTTCCCGCGTAAACGCTACAGATGTTCGCGAAATTGCTGGCGAATATCTCACCAAATCGCCTACCCTTGCTCTTGTCGGACCATTTAAGAGCGAAGCGAAATTTGAAAAGGTGTTGAAGTCATGATCAAAGTCGGAGTACTTGGTGCGAAAGGTCGTATGGGTGCAGAGGTCGTCAAGGCTGTCACTGAAGCCGCAGATCTCGAACTCGTTGCCGCACTTGATTTAGGCGATTCACTGGAAACGCTAAAGACCAGTGGTGCGCAGGTGGTAGTTGATTTCACTACACCTGATTCAGTTATGGCCAACCTTGAGTTTCTCGCCAATAACGGAATTCATGCGGTTGTAGGCACAACAGGTTTTGATGCAGATCGCATCGCAAAGTTAGAAAAATTGGTCGCTGCTAATCCAAAAGTTGGCGTTTTGATTGCTCCCAATTTCGCCATTGGTGCGGTATTGATGATGGAATTTGCTACCAAGGCCGCAAAATACTTTGAATCTGCCGAAATCATCGAACTTCACCATCCAAATAAAGTTGATGCGCCATCTGGAACCGCAGCGCGCACTGCAGAGCTAATGTCAAAGGCACGTAAAGGCGCTGGCCTTGATGCCATGCCAGATGCAACTAGCACTTCACTTGATGGCGCGCGTGGTGCAACCGTTGGCGATATTCCAGTTCATTCGGTTCGCTTGCGTGGCTTGATTGCACATCAAGAAGTTCTGCTTGGAGGTCTCGGTGAGACGCTCACCATCCGTCATGATTCGCTAGACCGCGCAGGATTTATGCCAGGTGTATTACTAGGAGTTCGTAGCGTTATTTCAAAACCAGGGCTGACCTTCGGCCTTGAGAAATTTATGTAAGGGGCAAGCAAATGGCAAAAGCAGATATAACTATGTACGGTGCTGACTGGTGCGGAGATTGCCGTCGTTCGAAGCGCCTCTTTGACGAACTTGATGTTCAGGTAAATCACATTGATGTTGAGGCAGATGCATCTGCTGCTGAAAAGGTTATAGAAATTAACGGGGGAGCGAAATCAATCCCGGTAATCGTATTTTCAGATGGCACTCACTTAACTGAGCCATCAGATAACGACCTTAAGGCTAAGTTACAAGCTTTAAATATTATTTAAACTCAATCAAACTTCACTGCTCGGTGATTTCGTAAACTCAATCAACCGATGTGAAACAGTGCAGCCGATGTCGCTGCCGCTGAAATAACCACAACCGGAAAAGGTGCCCGCAGGATTAGCGCCAGTACCGCAACGCCTACCCCTGCCATTCTTTGGTCTGCAACCAATCGAGAGTCTTGGGTGAAGGTTTGCACTGCAACTAGCGCGCTTAAGAGCGCGATCGGAATCAGCGAGTTAATCTTTAAAATTCGGGGATGGGATAACCATTTCTTTGGAACGCTATGCCCCAAAATTTTCAAGAGAAATGCCAAGAGACTGGTGCCAATAACGGCGAGCCAGAACGGTTCGATGAGATTTACTTCCATATTCTGGCTCGCAATCCGAATGCAACTGCCAAAAGCGCAGTTGTAATGATCGGAACTCCAGGCACAAAATAAGGGGTCATCGCCAGCGAAAGCGAACATGCGGCAACTGCTAGCAAACGTTCGCTCTTGTTGGTTAGCCGCGGCCAAAGTAGGCCAAGAAATGCTGCAGGAACTGCCGCATCAAGTCCCCAAGCAGCGGGATTTCCCATCGCTTGCGCGCCAAGTGCTCCAGCTAATGTAAAGATATTCCAAAAGATATAAACGCCTATTCCGGTAAGCCAGAAACCTTGGCGCGTTTCCCGGACTCCTAAATGTTCTTGTGAAAGTGCAACTCCCGTTGATTCATCGATAGTTAATTGCGCAGCTACAACTTTCTTTAATCCGCGTACTTGAAGTACAGGTGCCATGCGAAGGCCATAAAGAGTATTTCGAACACCTAACAAAGTTGCAGTGGCAATTCCACTAAGCGCACTTCCTCCAGCGCCAAGAACTCCAACAACAGCAAATTGAGATGCTCCAGTAAATGTTAGAAGTGAGAGTAGGCAAGATTGCAGAACCGAAAAACCTGCGGCCACAGAAGCTGCGCCAAAAGCGATCCCATAGGCGCCAACTGTCAGCGAAACGCTCAACGATTGCGCGGCGGTGGCGCGGTTCACTCTAGACACGGGTGCATTCTGCCCTAGATATCCTCGGCGAGGTAGCGCCATATATATAAGGTGACGCCCATGAGTAATGAAGTCATTTTCCGCGACGATGTCACCGTAGAACTAGTCAAAGCCAGCGCAAGTGATGCCGATGTAATTTGGGCAGCGCGAGTTTCTACTGCCGGTGAGCAATCAATGGATGAGATCGGGGAAGATCCAGCGCGTTCTGCAGGGCTGATTAATTACTTAGCTCGCGAACGTCACGGTTCTCCATTTGAACACACTTCGATGACTTTCTTTGTAAGCGCACCAATTTTCGTATTCCGCGAATTCATGCGCCATCGCATAGCTTCCTATAACGAAGAGTCGGGCCGTTATCGCGAACTAAAGCCGGTCTTTTACATCCCATCAAAAGAGCGCAAACTTATTCAAGTTGGAAAAACTGGCGCCTACACATTTGAAGATGGAACACCTGAGCAGTTTGAAATTTCTGTAAAGGCGATGAAGGATGCTTATCTAATTGCCTACGACAGTTACAAGAAGATGCTAGATGCGGGCGTTGCACGCGAAGTCGCACGTGTAGTTCTGCCGGTTGCTACTTATTCATCGATGTATGTCTCCATGAATGCGCGCGCCTTAATGAACTTCCTCTCACTTCGAACAGCGCGTGAAGGTTCACATTTTCCTAGCTACCCGCAACGCGAAATAGAGATGGTTGCAGAAAAAATGGAAGCCGAATTTGCAAAATTAATGCCTCTTACCTACGGAGCCTTTGAAAAATCTGGACGGATAGCACCGTAAAACGGTAGGTTTCACCCATGACAATCGAGGCGCCATTCGGACGTATGCTCACCGCAATGGTGACCCCGTTCGATAAGAACGGCAAGATTGATTGGCCCGGCGTTGAAAAGTTAGCAGCGCATTTGGTTGCAAGTGGACATGATGGAATCGCAGTCAACGGCACAACGGGTGAGGCGCCAACGACTAAGTCATCTGAAAAAGAAGAGATCATCCGCGTAGTAAAAGACGTCGTGGGTCCGAAGATCTTTGTGGTTTCTGGCGCCGGCGATAATGAAACAGAATATTCAATCAATCAGGCAAAGCGCACCGAGAAGGCCGGCGCTGACGGTTTGCTAATCGTTGCTCCTTATTACAACAAACCGCCACAAGCAGGAGTCGCTGCGCACTTTAAAGCGATCGCAAGCTCAACAGATCTTCCTGTGATGATGTACGACATTCCTGGTCGTTGTGGAATTGAAATAGAACCAGACACAATTGTTAGCCTTTACGAACACCCACAGATTGTTGCCCTCAAAGATGCCAAAGGAAATGTGGCATCCACTTCATGGGTAATTAAGCGTTGCGGGATTCCAGTTTATTCTGGTGATGACATTCTTAACTTGCCACTTCTTTCTGTCGGTGCGGTTGGAATGGTTTCAGTTTGTGGCCACACCGTTGGAAAAGATTTAAAGGCGATGCTTGATGCATGGTTTGCGGGAAATGCAGCCAAAGCGCTAGAGATTCATCAAAAGTTACTTCCAGTCTTCACAGGCACATTCCGCACTCAAGGTGCGATCCTCACTAAGGCAGCGCTAAATATGATGGGCCTTCCTGGTGGGCACACTCGACTTCCGCTAGTAGATGCAACCGAAGATCAGATCGTGCAGTTGCGCAAAGATCTAATCTCCGGTGGCGTCTCTTTATAGCTTTGATGTTTACTAAATGACTCATCCCCATCCCGAACTCGGCACTCCAAGCAAGTTAGTTGCAGGTGGACTTCGTATCGTCGCACTTGGTGGCTTGGCTGAAATCGGTCGTAATATGACCGTCTTTGAAACAAATGGGAAGCTTTTAATAGTTGATTGCGGAGTTCTTTTCCCAGAAGAAAATCAACCTGGTATTGATTTGATTCTTCCTGACTTTAGCTACATCCGAGATCGCTTAGCTGATGTTGTCGGGTTGGTTCTAACTCATGGCCACGAAGACCATATAGGTGCAACTCCATATCTGCTGCGCGAACGCGGAGATATTGCCCTATACGGTTCAGCGCTTACCTTGGCTTTGGTAACCGCCAAACTAAAAGAGCATCGCATTTCACCACTTACTCGCGAAGTAAAAGAGGGGATGCGCGAAGATATTGGACCATTTGAAGTTGAGTTCGTCGCCGTTAACCATTCGATTCCGGATGCACTTGCAGTGGCTATTCACACCAAGGCAGGCACAGTTCTACACACCGGCGACTTCAAAATGGATCAGTTGCCACTCGATGGTCGAATCACTGATTTGCGTACTTTTGCTCGCTTAGGCGATGAAGGCGTTGATCTTTTTCTCGTTGACTCCACCAACGCTGACGTTCCGGGATTTACACCAGCTGAGCGCGAAATTATGCCGGCGCTCAATCGCGTAATTGCAGCAACCAAGAAGCGGGTAATAGTCGCATCGTTTTCTTCTCATGTTCACCGCGTGCAGCAAGTTATTGATACAGCGGCGACACATGATCGCAAAGTCGTCTTTATAGGACGTTCAATGGTTCGCAATATGAAGATCGCTGAAGATATGGGCTATTTAAATGTACCTGCCGGAATCGTTATCGATGCGAAAGATCTGGATAACTACGATGATCGAGTAGTTCTTATATGTACCGGATCACAAGGCGAACCCATGGCCGCGCTTTCTCGTATGGCCAATGGCGATCACCAAATACGTGTTGGTGAGGGTGACACAGTTATCTTGGCTTCATCTCTAATCCCTGGAAACGAAAATTCTGTATTTAGAGTCATTAACGAGTTAACGCGCTTCGGTGCCAAAGTTGTACATAAAGCCAATGCCATGGTTCACGTCTCAGGTCATGCGGCGGCAGGGGAGTTGCTTTACTGTTACAACATTGTGAAGCCAAAATATGCCCTACCGGTGCATGGTGAATGGCGACATTTAAAAGCAAATGCTGAACTAGCTGTTCAATCTGGAGTTCCTCGCGAAAACACATTTATTATTGAAAATGGAATCGTGGTTGATTTAGTAGACCATGTTGCAGAAGTTGCAGGCGCCGTACCTTGTGGTTTTGTTTATGTCGATGGGCAGAGCATTGGCGATATCACCGAATCATCTTTGAAAGATCGTAGGATTTTGGGCGAAGAAGGATTTATCTCTGTTGTAGTAGTAATTGAGTCACAGAGCGGCAAAATAATCGCTGGCCCTGATATCCATGCCCGTGGTTTTAATGAAGATGAAGCTTTATTTGACGAAGTAAAAGGTCAGATCGAAAAAGCCTTAAAGCATGCGGTTTCTGAAGGTGTAAATGGTACGCATCAACTCTCTCAAGTAGTTCGACGCACTATCGGCAGTTGGGTCGGTGGAAAACATCGCCGCCGTCCGATGATTGTTCCCGTAGTTATTGAGGTCTGACCGCTAAGATTAAAGGTGTGGCTAAGAGAAAAAGCACGACTACTCGAAAATCAGGTGGCGCTGGAAACAGAGCGCTCTCACTTGTCGGCCGCTGGATCGGAGCCATTTGGCGCACTATTGCTAAAGCCCTTGGTTCAACTATTCGTTTCTTGGCGCGAGGAGCGCGCGATCTAGACCCGGCCCATCATCGCGATGGCCTTGCTTTCCTACTTTTAATCCTTGCCCTTGCTGCATTTGCGGGAACTTGGTTTGCGGCCGATAACTTTGTTGGCCGAAATCTTTATGCAGTTATTTATGGCGCATTTGGCCGCATTGGTTTCTTTGCACCACTAGTAATTCTCTATTTTGCATTACGACTATTTCGCACACCGGATAACCAGAAAGCGACTTCACGAATCATCGTTGGCGTAATCACCATCGTCTTTAGCGCTACTGGACTTGCACATTTACTAAATGGATCACTTGGCGCAGTAAATCCGACTGGTGCAACTGCAATGCGCCAAGGTGGGGGATGGTTGGGCTACGCAGTATCTATGCCGTTAGAAACACTAATGACATCATTATTAGCTTACCCATTTTTAATCGCCTTACTCTTTTTTGGTCTACTGGTGACTACAGCTACTCCACTTTCTTCGGTAGGAATTCGTATAAAGAACACTGGAATCTGGCTCTGGTCAAAACGTCGCCAGCGAGAAGATGATGGATTTGAAATCACAGATACTCCACCTTTTGAAACTCCAGTTGTAGCGTGGAATCAACATGCAGATGAAGAAGAGCTTGACGAAGAATCCTTTGACGAAGAATTTACAGTAGAAGTACCTCGTGAGGTTCAGTCGCCAGTAACACCGCCTCCCGCACCGTCCACCTTTGGCAAACGCCCCGAGCAACTCTTGTTATCTGCAGACTCGAATTACTCACTACCTCCACAAGATTTATTGCGTACTGGTCCTGCTACTAAGGCGAAGTCCAAGGCCAACGACACTGTAGTTGCGGCCCTTACTGAAGTCTTTTTACAGTTTGAAATTGATGCTCAGGTAACCGGGTTTATGCGTGGCCCTACAGTTACGCGTTATGAAGTAGAACTGGGTAACGCAGTAAAGGTTGAGAGAATTACTGCACTTGCTAAAAATATTTCCTATGCTGTCGCATCAAGCGATGTGCGGATACTTTCTCCTATTCCTGGAAAATCTGCTGTCGGTATTGAAATCCCAAATGTTGACCGCGAAATCGTGGCTTTAGGGGATGTTATGCGCTCAACTGTTGCTGGCCAAGATCACCATCCGATGTTGGTAGCGCTTGGCAAAGATGTCGAAGGAAACTTTGTCTGCGCCAACTTGGCGAAAATGCCTCACTTGTTGGTGGCAGGTGCGACAGGCGCTGGAAAATCATCGATGATTAACGCGATGATTACCTCAATTTTAATGCGCGCGACACCAGATGAAGTTCGCTTAGTTTTAATTGATCCAAAGCGCGTTGAACTAACTGCCTACGAAGGTATTCCTCATCTGATTACTCCAATCATCACCAATCCCAAGAAAGCTGCAGATGCTCTTACTTGGGTCGTCCGCGAAATGGATCTGCGATATGAGGATCTTTCAACATTCGGATTTAGACATATCGATGACTTTAATAAGGCAGTGCGCGCTGGAAAAGTTATACCTCCTCCCGGAAGTGATCGCGTAGTTGAGCCATATCCATATCTACTTGTAATAATCGATGAGTTAGCTGATCTGATGATGGTTGCTGCTCGTGAAGTTGAAGAATCAGTTGTCCGTATAACTCAGTTAGCCCGTTCTGCCGGAATTCACTTAGTGCTGGCAACACAGCGCCCATCAGTGGATGTTGTTACAGGACTTATTAAAGCCAACGTACCTTCACGTCTATCTTTTGCTACGAGTTCCTTGGCAGATAGCCGAGTTATTTTAGATACTCCTGGGGCTGAAAAGTTGGTCGGGCAAGGCGATGGGTTATTTATTCCGATGGGCGCCTCACGTGCTATCCGAATTCAAGGTGCATATGTTTCTGAGCGCGAAATCGAAGCGGTAACTAGCCACGTTAAAAAACAACTTTCACCACGCTATCGTGAAGATGTAACAGCGCCACCTCAGGCATCGAAGATGATCGATAAGGAGATTGGTGATGATTTAGATTTACTTCTTCAAGCGATCGAGCTCGTAGTTGGAACACAATTTGGGTCCACTTCCATGTTGCAACGAAAACTACGAGTAGGTTTTGCAAAAGCGGGACGCCTTATGGACCTAATGGAGTCTCGAGGCATTGTTGGTCCCTCTGAAGGGTCCAAGGCCCGGGTAGTCATGGTTAAGCCTGACGAACTCGAATCTGTGCTTGCAACTCTGCGCGATTATTAATTTCATTAGATACCACCAAACGGGGGACCATCTCTAGGGGTGATTTCACCATAGATTCACCTACACGGCTATCGCTACGGGCGATGCAGTTCTAGACTTTACTCACTAGTAATTCCAATTCAGAGCATTGCGAGCCAAGATGTCCTTAGGTCAATTTATGCAAGGTGCGCGCGAAAGTGCGGGCCTTAGTATTGACGAACTCTCAGCGCGCGTCAGCATTCGTGCAGGATTACTTGCCGAAATGGAGAAGAATAACTTTATACATTGTGGCGGCGATACTTATGCTCGCGGTCATCTCCGCAATATCGCAAGCCATATCTTTGTGGATCCACAGGTTCTGATCGATCTATATAACGAAGAGCACTCAAGCGAATCGCGAAAAATTCACGATATGTTGGTAGAAAACAATGTCACAAAGATTCCCACGGAACGTAAAACCGTTGCGCCTAAGTCCTTGGTAATTGCATCTATTGTCCTTTTATCTGCAATCGCATTAGGGCAGATAATTGTTTCTAATTCACAAACCACTGTGACACCGCTAGCGACATCAACTCCAACGGCGACATCAACTCCAACGGTCTCTGCCTCAGTGCCCACCACAGAACCCGCAACAACTGAAAGTGTTCCAGTTGCGGGAAATGGTGAAATGAACTTGACCATCGCGGCAACTCGTGGAAGTTCAAATATTCATGTAGTTGCAGGTGGTGAAAATCTTTATAAAGGACCACTCTTCCAAGGCGAGACAAAGAGCTTTAGCGCTCCTACCTCAATAAGTATTTACTTGGGTAATGCGGGAGATCTTGATTTAACGTTAAATGGAGAAGCATTAGCGCCGCTCGGTGCGCGCAATCAGGAGATTCGTAAGACTTTTAGATCCAAGTAATCGCTACACGCTGTACCATCTGACAAATGAGTCGGACAGTTGCAATCGTGACCATGGGCTGCGCCCGTAATGAAGTCGACTCCGAAGAGCTTGCTGGCCGTTTAGCAGCCGATGGATGGACTCTGGTTAGCGAAGTTGAAGATGCCGAAGTTGCAGTCGTAAATACTTGTGGTTTTATCGAATCTGCGAAGAAGGATTCAATCGATGCCTTGCTTGAAGCCAATTCTCTTAAAGGCCACGGAACTACACGAGCAGTTGTAGCTGTTGGCTGTATGGCCGAGCGTTACGGGCAAGAGTTAGCCAAAGCCTTACCTGAAGCCGACGGCATTTTAGGATTTGATGATTACCAAGATATTTCAGCCCGATTGCAATCAATAGTTTCTGGAAATGCACACACCCCCCATATTCCACGAGATCGCAGATCGCTTCTACCAATTGCGCCAGCTGACCGCCCGGCCGCGCGACACGAAGCACTTCAAGCAAACTTAGACGAGTCTTATGCATCCTCGCTCGGTGCAGGCGGTTCGCTCTTTCGCAAACGTTTAGGGGATGCGCCGTGGGCACCACTAAAGATTGCCTCTGGCTGCGATCGCCGCTGTTCATTCTGTGCCATTCCATATTTCCGCGGTTCATTTATCTCCCGCAAGCCAACTGAAATTATCGAAGAAGGAAAATGGCTCGCTAAAAACGGAGTATCTGAACTCTTTCTGGTTAGTGAAAATACGACTTCGTACGGAAAAGATCTCGGTGATTTAAAGTTGATGGAGAAAATACTTCCTGACTTTGCTGCAATCGATGGCATCGAAAGAGTTCGCCTTTCTTATCTTCAGCCAGCGGAGATGCGTCCATCGCTGCTGCAAGCGATGATTGAAAATGAAAAAGTTGCTCCATATTTTGATCTCTCTTTCCAGCACGCCAGCCCTACCGTCTTACGCCGCATGCGCCGCTTTGGAGATTCTGAGAAATTCTTACACCTGATTACTCAGATCAGAGCGCTATCTCCTGAAGCCGGTATTCGCTCTAACTTCATCGTCGGTTTTCCGGGAGAGACACAAGAAGATTATGACGATCTTGCAAACTTCATTAGCGCAGCGAAATTAGATGCGATTGGCATTTTTGGATACTCTGATGAAGACAATACCGAAGCGCTAGATTTATCCGAAAAAGTCGCCGAAGAAGTTATCCGCGAACGTGTAGAAGCGCTTTCTTCACTGGCTGATGAGATGGTTTCGATGCGCGCCACAGCTCGTATTGGGGAAACCATCCGCGTCTTGATCGAGGATGAAGAGTTGCAGGAGGGCCGCGCTGCACACCAAGGCCCTGAAGTAGATGGCACAACCTCATTTATAGGAACCAACTTTAAAGTTGGGCAATATATTGATGCTGTGGTGATCGAATCTATGGGCGCAGATTTAGTGGCGCGTGCGCTGTGAGAGTTCCAACTTTCATAACTCCCAATTCTTTAACGATTGCGCGACTTGTTTTAATCCCTTTTGGCGCATTAGCTCTCTTTATGAATGGGGGAGATGATTACAACTGGCAGATTATTTCCTGGTGGATATTTTTCATTCTAGGCCTGACTGATATTGTCGATGGCAAGTTAGCGCGCAGTCGCCAGCAAATAACCGAGCTTGGTAAATTCCTTGACCCAGTTGCCGACAAGGCGATGGTCGGTACTGCAATGATCTGCCTATCAATTCTCGATCGCATGCCTTGGTGGATTACTATTGTAATTTTGGCACGTGAAATAGGAATAACTTTCTTTAGATTAGCCATTGTTAAGCGGGGAGTTATTCCAGCGAATAAGGGTGGAAAGATCAAGGCCGCTTTCCAAGGTTTTGGAACCGGTTTCTATGTTCTACCGCTGGATCCTTCGCTCTACTGGTTCCGTGATGGATTTATGTATATTGCAATCGCACTAACTATCGTTACCGGTGCGTACTATGTACGATCTGCCTTTAGACCGCAGACCACCAGTTAAATTTATTCGGAGTCATCATGGCGCTTTCAAATGAAATTCTCGGACTCGTCTCCGATATCCATGACTCACTGCGTGCTCGAGGTGAAACTCTCTCCACTGCTGAATCGCTAACTGCTGGCGGATTAAGTCACGCGCTAACTATTGTTCCTGGTGCTTCAGATGTTTTCCTTGGTTCACTCACTGCCTACCGTCCCGAAATAAAAGTTTCACATCTAGGTGTAGATGAAACAGTGATAGCAGAGCGAACGGTGGTAAGCGAAGAAGTCGCAATTGAAATGGGGCGCGGTGCTAACAAATCTTTTGGATCGACCTGGGCCATTGCAACCACGGGAGTTGCGGGACCTGGTCCATCCGATGGATCGGATGCCGGTCGAGTTTTCGTAGCCTTTGTCGGCCCGCTGGTTCAAGTTATCGAACTTTCACTATCGGGTGAACGTGAAGTTGTGCGAAACGCCACCGTGGCAAGCGCGATCGCCTCATTTGCCCGTATCCTTAGACAACGAGATAGCAGTAACTAAGGAAAGGGACGGATATGGCTCTATTACGCACGGCTGTTGGCCAGACCCTTCGCGCTGCCCGCACCGAACAATCACGCACTTTGCGCGATGTTGCTCGTGAAGCGCGCGTCTCACTCGGTTACCTCTCTGAAGTTGAACGTGGCCAAAAAGAAGCGTCATCTGAACTCTTAAATGCAATCTGCGAAGCGTTAGATCTAACGCTCTCATCAGTTATTGCCAACGTCTCACTTGAGATCAAGTCTCAAGAGAGTGCGAAGTTGTCCGTTGTCGACGCAGCCTAAGTACGCCACACAAGGCGCCACCCACCGTCGTACCGAAAGTGCAATTTTAGAAGGCGCCAAAAAATTAATTTCTCAATTCGGTCTATCTAATATTTCAATGATCGAGATTGCAGATGCTTCCCAGGTATCTCGCGCTACTTTGTATAACCACTATAGAGATAAGAGTGCGGTTATCACAGCGCTGATTACCGCTGAAGTTGAATTTATGATCGACATTGCCAATAAAGCTGGAACTCCGGCCGATGCGTTAGAAAAACTCTCTCTCTACGTTTCAACAGATGGCGCGCTGTCTTCCATGCGCATCCACGACAAAGAAGCTCTAACCGAGATGCTCTCTCACGCAGAACATCCGCTCTATCTAGATTTAGCTAAATGCCTATACACCGCAACAAAATCAGCAGCTGGAACTGGAGTTGCAATGCGCTGGCTGATGGGCCAAGCGCTACAGCCGCTGACACCCGCGCAATCACGCGAACAAGCTGAACTTTTAGTTGATCGCACTCTTTTCTAGCATTCAAATGCGGATCTCAGACCTTCGTGAACGTTTAACTTTGTCATTTGGAACAGAATGGGCGCCTTCTTTCTGCAAAGACATCGCAATTACTGAATTAGGAAGTAAGAGCGTTGATGAAGCGCTACAAAGTGGATTAGAACCTCATGAAATATGGCGCGCAGTATGTTCTGCATATCCAAATGAGACTTTAAAACATAGATAGATTGCAGTTGCAAATTATTGGCGTGTTGCATTTGGATAGTTAACAATTTATATTTCCACCATGTTTACAAAGCGCCGCGTAATTGATTTCTGCCGTGTAAACACTTCTGCTTGCTGTCTTTAAGCAAGCCTTCAAACTCTTTATTTTAATTATTATTTTCAAATATAAAACTATTTCAAGGAGATTTCTATGTTTAAGAATCAAGAAGTTCGATCGAAGAATATTGTTATTGCTTTACTAAGCCTTGGTTTGATCGCCAGCGTAACTTCTACGCCTGCAAATGCAGCGCCAAAGAATCTTGCGCGCGCAGTAGTGCAAGCTGACTGGTTAGAGAAGAACCTCGATAATCCAGATGTGAAGATCATTGAGGTAAGCACCGAAGCTGGTCTTTACGAACGTGGCCACATCAAGAATGCCGTCAAATTCAACTGGTACACAGATTTAGTAGAAGTTGTTAATCGCGACATTGTTGCTGGCACTCGTTTCCAGAAGTTGGCTCGTACTGCTGGCATTAATAAGAACTCAACTGTGGTCCTATACGGCGATAAGAACAACTGGTTCGCCGCTTGGGGCGCATGGATCTTCAATACTTACGGCATCGAAGATGTCCGCCTAGTTGATGGTGGGCGCGTTAAGTGGGAGAAAGATGGTCGCCCATTTACAACGGTTGTCCCATCACCTAAAGAAGGAAACTTCGTAGCAACTAAGGCAGATAAATCAATACGTGCAACTTTGATCCGCGATGTACTTCCTGCAGTCCGCAAGAAAGGATCTGCAGATATCGTAGATATTCGTTCTGCTGATGAATATAACGGAAAAATCTTTGCTCCTGCTGGCTTCCAAGAATTAGCTGTACGCGCTGGCCATATACCTGGTGCGATCAACGTCCCATGGGGTGCAAACGTTAATTCAGATGGAACTTTCAAGACTGTAGCCGAACTAAGAAAGCTTTACGCGGATAAAGGAATTGACGGCAAGAAGCCGATCATCACTTATTGCCGCATCGGTGAGCGTTCATCGCTTACCTGGTTCGTACTTAGCGAAATCCTCGGATACGACGTCAAGAACTATGACGGTTCTTGGACCGAGTACGGCAATGGCGTCGGTAATCCAATTAATAACCCTGCAGGAACTATTTGGGGAGCAGCGTAATTA
>JBEAMT010000029.1:0-13067 GCA_041165825.1 Actinomycetota bacterium
ATGCCTTTCTTAGCAGCGCCTTCCCAGTCGCGAACTTTGATCTCGTATTTCTCAGAATCTAAGTATTCTTCCCCGCCATCTTTAAAGCGGCGATGTTCGTATAGTTCGTAACCTGCATACATTCCCCAAGATGGAGTTAACGTTGCAGCCAATACTGCGCGTAGAGCAAACATCGCAGGGTTTCCAGACTGCAGATGGAAAGGCAGAATATCGGGAGTATTTACCCAGAAGTTTGGCCTAAAGAATGCACTGGTCTCTTGAGATACCTCGCGGCCGTATTCCATAAGTTCGGCTTTACTTGTGCGCCAGGTGAAATATGTATAAGACTGATGGAAACCTGCTTTACCTAAGGCATGCATCATTGCTGGCTTGGTAAATGCTTCAGCTAGAAATACAACATCAGGGCTCTCCTTATGGATTACTGACATTACTTCTTGCCAGAAGTGAACTGGCTTAGTATGAGGATTATCAACGCGAAAAATGTTTACACCCTTAGAAACCCACAAGCGAATTATGCGAAGGACTTCAGCAAGTATTCCGGCGTAATCGTTATCAAAGTTGATCGGATAAATATCTTGATACTTCTTTGGCGGATTCTCGGCGTATGCGATCGTGCCATCAGGGCGCGTAGTAAACCACTGCGGATTTGATTTAACCCAAGGATGGTCAGGAGAGGCTTGCAGCGCTAAATCCAAGGCGATTTCTATATTGTTTTTCTTGGCAATTGAAATAAAAGTTTCGAAATCTGCCATAGTTCCCAGCGCCGGATTAATAGCATCGTGGCCGCCTTCTATATTTCCAATCGCCCAAGGAACACCTGGATCAGTATCGCTTGGAGTCAAAGTGTTATTGCGACCTTTGCGGTGAGCGGTACCGATTGGATGAATGGGTGGCAGATATAGAACATCAAAGCCCATGGCTGCGATCGCTGGAATGCGCTTAGCAGCGGTAGCAAAGTTTCCACTTGTTATCCGCCCGTGCGCATCAACTATTGCACCTTCGCTTCGTGGAAAGAATTCATACCAAGCACCAACTAGGGCGCGATCACGGTCGGCGCGCACAGGAATTAGTTCAGAACGACTTACTAAGCGTCGCAACGGGTTTGCCGCAAAGTAAGCGCGGATTTCGGTTGTCGTGGCCTGGGAGAAACGATTAGCCGGCGCAAGTGAAGTGTCCGTTAACGCTTTTATTGCGGGGGAGAGCAACTTCTTCGCGGAAGCATCTTCCTCTAATTTCTCTTCAAAGATTAGCTTCCCAATGGTGCAGCAGAGTTGCGCATCAATATCTGCGGCAATCTTTATTTCAGAGTCATGTTCCCAAGTGGCGAACGGATCGTCAAAGGCTTCGATCGCGTAATGGAAATCTCCGCGAGCGGGAATTGTGATTGTTCCTTCGAAGCGATCGCCGCCACGCCAAATTTCGCGCATTGGAGAACGAGCAATCTCTTTACCTTTATCGTCAAAGAGCAGCGCATGAGCACCAAGTGCATCATGGCCTTCGCGAAAGATCGTTGCAGTAACTGCAATTACTTCACCCGCAATCGCCTTTACAGGAACTAATTCGCCTCCAAAATTAACCGCAGGAGAGATATCTGTAATTGGGATGCGAGTTATCAAGGCTTTCCTCAGCCGGAGCCTTCGGTATTACCTGGATCTGCAGCGTTGATATCGTTGATCTGATACTTATTGATCGCTTCTTGCACAACGCCAGCCTTTACATCGCCGCTCTTGGCAAGAGCTGCAAGCGTTGCGATAACAATTGATTCGGCATCAACCTTGAAGTGGCGACGAAGTGCACCACGAGTATCAGAAAGACCAAAGCCATCAGTACCAAGTGAAACAAAGTCTTGGCTTACCCAAGGTGCGATCTGATCTTGAACCGCGCGCATGTAATCGCTAACTGCGATAACTGGACCTTCTGCATTACGTAACTTATGTGCAACATAGGCGGTGCGTTGATCGGCAGGGTTAAGGAAGTTGTGGCGATCGACATCTAAACCATCGCGGCGTAGTTCGTTCCAAGAAGTAACTGACCAAACTGATGCAGAAACGCCCCAATCTGATTCGAGTAACTTGGCTGCCTTTAGCGCCCAGTTCATTCCGACGCCAGAAGCTAAGATCTGTGCAACTTTCTTACGTTGCTTTGGACCCTGCTGGTATAGATAAATTCCCTTCAGCAGACCTTCTACATCAAGATTTTCAGGTTCTGCCGGTTGTACATATGGCTCGTTATAAACAGTCAGGTAGTAGTAAATGTTTTCGCTGTTTTCACCATACATGCGACGCAGACCATCTTTAACAATATGCCCTAGTTCGTAAGCGAATGCTGGATCATAAGCAACGACAGCTGGGTTGGTTGAAGCAAGAAGTGGCGAATGGCCATCTTCGTGTTGCAGACCTTCACCATTAAGAGTTGTGCGTCCCGCAGTAGCACCTACTACGAATCCACGTACCAATTGATCGGCAGCAGCCCAGAATGCGTCCCCGGTGCGTTGGAATCCGAACATTGAGTAGAAGATGTAGATCGGAATCATTGGTTCATCGTGCGTTGAATATGAAGATCCGACTGCAGTAAATGAAGCGACGGAACCAGCCTCGTTAATGCCTTCGTGAAGGATTACACCAGCGGTTGACTCCTTGTAGGAAAGCATTAGTTCGCGGTCGACAGCGGTGTACTGCTGACCATGTGGTGAGTAAATCTTTAACGTTGGGAACAATGAATCCATTCCGAAGGTACGAGCCTCATCAGGAATAATCGGCACTAAACGCGCACCAAGTCCTGGATCTTTTACTAAATCTTTCAACATGCGCACGAAAGCCATTGTGGTTGCAACTTCTTGTTGACCTGAACCGCGCTTTACTGATTCATATGCTTCATCGGCAGGTTGTGCCAATGGTCGAGAAACGCTACGACGGCGTGGAATCGATCCACCAAGTGCAGCGCGACGCTCTTCTAGATATTTCGCTTCGACAGAGTCTGCAGCAGGCTTGTAATAAGGAGGCGTGTACTTATCCAACTTCTCATCAGGAATTGGAATTCCCAAGCGATCGCGGAATTCGACGATATCTTCAAGTGACATCTTCTTCATCTGGTGCGTTGAGTTACGGGCTTCGAAGTGCGATCCGAGTGTCCAACCCTTAACGGTCTTCGCCAAGATAACTGTTGGGCGACCATTTGGTTGTGATGCGGCGGCGTAAGCAGCATAAAGTTTGCGGTAATCATGTCCGCCACGCTTTAGGTTCCAGATTTGATCATCTGACCAGTTTGCAACCATCGCAGCAGTACGTGGATCGCGACCGAAGAACTTCTCGCGAACGTATGCGCCGCTTTCGCCCTTAAATGTTTGGTAATCGCCATCAAGAGTTGTGTTCATAATGTTTACGAGTGCGCCTTCGCGATCTTGCGCAAGTAGTGGATCCCATTCGCGACCCCATACAACCTTGATTACATTCCAGCCAGCTCCACCGAAGATGGATTCGAGCTCTTGAATAATCTTGCCATTACCGCGCACTGGGCCATCAAGGCGCTGCAAGTTACAGTTAACAACGAAGGTTAAGTTGTCTAGATTCTCGCGCGATGCCAGACCGATTGCGCCCAAGGTATCGACTTCATCTACTTCACCATCGCCTAGAAATGCCCAAACATTTTGCTGGCTTGTATCTTTTATTCCGCGGTTATGTAGGTAACGGTTAAAGCGCGCTTGATAAATTGCATTGATTGGGCCGATACCCATGGAAACTGTTGGGAACTGCCAGAACTCTGGCATTAGACGTGGGTGCGGATAAGAAGAGAGTCCGCCACCTTTATGCGAAAGTTCCTGACGGAAACCATCTAGTTGGTGCTCACTTAAGCGGCCTTCCATAAATGCGCGTGCATACATTCCGGGAGATGCATGTCCTTGGAAGAAGATTTGATCTCCGCCACCCGGGTGATCGTGTCCGCGGAAGAAGTGGTTAAAACCAACTTCATAAAGTGCGGCAGATGATGCGTAAGTAGAAATGTGTCCACCGACACCGATGCCAGGGCGCTGCGCTCTGTGCACCAACATCGCTGCGTTCCAGCGAATGTATGCACGGATGCGACGTTCAATAGCTTCATCGCCAGGAAATGCTGGTTCGTTCTCTGGAGTAATGGTGTTGATGTAATCGGTATTTCGAAGTGCGGCTACGCCAATATTTTTTTCATGTGCACGCTGGAGCAACTTCAAGATTAGGTAACGGGCACGGACTGGACCTGCGCCATTTAACGCGGCGTCAAAGGAGGCTTGCCATTCGGCGGTCTCACTTGGATCTATATCTACTAGTTGGTCGATGATCTGGTCTGGGACGCCGAAGTTCTCGCTCATGGGCTTATTCTCGCGCTTACGCGGTAGTAGAGCAAAATCGAGCCGCCAAGCCCTTGTCAAAGCGCTCGCAATTCGGTGGACTTATCCCGTGGCAAAGGGGATGGGATTTGCTCAAGGAGAAATAGTCCTTGAAGTCGGCTACGACACCGATTGCGATGACGCACTTCGCAAAGAGATCGCCGCCACAGTTGGCACAACTTTTCTTGAAGGCACAGCGACTGAAGTTGTTGATGCAGTAATTCTCTGGTGGCGAGACGGTGATGGCGATCTCGTTGATGAATTAATGGATGCACTTACCTATTTAAGTGAGAGTGGTCCAATTTGGGTCTTAACTCCAAAAGTTGGACGCCCCGGCCATGTAGAACCTAGTGATATTCAGGATGCCGCGCCAATTGCTGGCATGAATCAGACTTCAACGCTGGCGGTAGCAAATGATTGGACTGCAACACGTCTAGTGGCGCGCAAGGCAGGCAAACGATAAGTTTGGCGGCATGAGCCAAACACTTACTGGAATTTCTGTTGGATCTGTGGCACCTGATTTTGAGTTGAAAGATCAGCACGGCGCCAAAGTTTCACTTTCATCATTCAAGGGAAATAAGAACGTCGTTCTTCTCTTCATTCCATTTGCATTCACTGGAACATGCACGGGCGAACTTTGCGCGATTCGCGATGATCTATCTGCATTCCAAAACGACAATGTTCAGGTAATTGCTGTGTCATGTGATTCGCCTTTTACGCAAAAAGTTTTTGCAGAACAAGAGGGTTATAAGTTCCCAGTACTTTCTGATTTCTGGCCACATGGCGCAGCAGCAAAAGCTTTTGGGGTATTTAATGAAGATATTGGCTGCGCTATGCGTGGCACGTTCATCATTGATAAAGCCGGCGTAGTTCGTTGGTCAGTCGTGAATGGCCTTGGAGATGCGCGTAATAACGGGGATTACAAGGCCGCAATCGCCGGCCTTTAATTGAGGTAGTATTTCCCACGCTTCAAGCGGGTGGTTAGCTCAGTGGTAGAGCGTCTCGTTTACACCGAGAATGTCGGGGGTTCGAAACCCTCACCGCCCACGTTTGGTCATTGGTGAGATTCGCTCAGCAAAAGCCTCGCCCCGAAACCGATAACCGCCACCCCAGAGATTCGTTCCATAACCTTGACCACCCCTGGCTGGATGAAGAAATCTTTTAGCATATTGATAAAAAGGATCAAAGAGACAAAAAATATTATTGTTATAACAGCATGAATACTTGCTAGAAATAATCCAAATAGTAAATGGTTAGATCCCGCCGGAATGAATTGCGGTAATACAGATAGGTAAAAAACGCCAGCCTTTGGGTTTAGTAAATTCGAGAACAAGCCACGCGTAAAAATACGTTGGTTCCTTATTTTTTGGATTTCCATCAGCGCCTCACTCGAATCTTTTAGCGAGTTACGAATAAATCCAATTCCCATCCAAATCATGTAGCAGGCACCAGTCACCTTTAATACATTGAATGCGGTTTCGGACGCTTGAAGAATCGCCGAAATTCCCAATGAGGCAAAAGTTCCCCATACAAAAAGCCCTGAAGTAATTCCGAGCATCACAACTAATGCTGATTTACGTGATTGAGTCGTTGCGTATCGAAGCACAAGAGCAAAATCTAATCCGGGAATTATTACCAGGATTCCTGCGAGTATCGAAAATGTGACGATGTTGGAGAGCATATTTATGCCGCTAACGCCCTTCGTAGGCGTTCTTCATATCGGCAAGAATTATTTTCTTCATCTCCAACATAGCCTTGGTAGCACGCTGCGAACCTTCGGCATCTGAACCACCCAAGTAATTCATCATCTCTGGAGATGTAACCTGCCAAGAGATACCGAACTTATCCTTTAGCCATCCGCACTGACTTTCTTGGCCACCATCGGCTGTAAGTAAATCCCAAAACTTATCAATCTCTGTTTGGTCTTTGCAGGGAATCTGAAATGAAATTGCCTCTGAATGCGGGAACTGTGGACCACCATTTAAGGCGATGAATTTCTGGCCAAATATTTTAAAGTTAACAACAATCTCTTCACCTTGCGCATTGCCAGGTGTATCAGTTGGTGCAATCCAATTATCGGCAACGGAACTATTTGGGAAAATTGAAGTGTAAAAGTTCGCAGCTTCTCGAGCGCGCCCGTCAAACCAAAGGCAAGTAGTTATTTCCATGCATGGAGAATAAGCAGGGAGGGAAAACATTGCAAAAGGGCATGGGCAAAAATGTGCTGCAAAATAGTAGAACCGAGGCTTTTCAAGTAAGGTTTGCCCAAGAATTCAATATCCGTAGCGCCAATAAGAAATGCAGTTAAAAGGAGCGAGTTGTGAAAGCAAGCGTCAGCGACCAGCGCTCCATACTTGATATTCAAAACTTCGATTTCACCAATACATCTTTAAATGCTAAAGCTGCTGGCCTGCCAGAGATTGCGGCGATTAATTCATTAACCATTAAGCAAAATAATGCTCGTGATCTACGTATCGCTGCAGAGACTGAGCTAAACGATGTGAAACGTGAATTAACCCGCGCTGAAACCGATGTCGAGCAGGTTGTCTCACGCATAAATCGCGATGAGGCGCGCCTAGCTTCTGGAACCGGGACGGCAAAAGAACTCGAGCAGTTGCAACACGAATTAGTTTCACTAGCGGCTCGCAGAGCAGAGCTTGAAGAAGTGGAATTAGAAATCATGATGCGCGTTGATGGCATTAAAGACCGGATTTCAACGCTGAGCGCGGAGGAAAGTGCTCACGCAGCAGAGATTGCTAACTTGGAAATTTCCAAAGAAAATGCCTTAACAATTATCTTCGCCGACTTAAAGGCAGCAGCAGATGATCGAGCAAAGACCGTAGCAAACATTAATCCCGAACTAATTGCGCTCTACGAAAAGATTCGAGCCAGCAATAATGGAACTGGTGCAGCCGCACTTATCGGCAATCAGTGCAAAGGCTGCCACTTAACATTAAATACCATCGAACTTCAACGTATTGCAGGTTTGCCAGAAGACGAACTTGTACGTTGTGAAGAATGCCGGTGCATTTTGGTGCGAGGTCTATAAATGGCGCGTAGTTTCAAGTTAACCGCAGATGGGGGATCTCGAGGTAATCCGGGTCCAGCTGGTTACGGAGCAGTTGTAACCGAAGGTGGCAAGATTGTTGCCGAGCTCTTTGATGTAATTGGAATAGCAACAAATAACGTAGCCGAATACAGCGGATTGCTTGCTGGGCTTAGCCATATACATCAGTTGGATCCGGTAGCAACCGTAGAAGTCGCGATGGATTCAAAGTTAGTTGTTGAGCAGATGTCTGGGCGTTGGCAAATTAAACATGCCGATATGCGTGATCTTGCAAAGCAGTGCCGAGCTGCGCACGATCCAGCTTTGGTGAAGTACTCATGGATTCCACGAGATGAGAATTCACACGCCGACCGCTTAGCTAATAAGGCTCTTGATGGAGGATCGGAACATAAACCCGAACCACAAAGACAACAGAATTATTTATCTGAGCGCTTACGTAGCGATGAAATTCCAACAATGCTTTATTTGATTCGCCATGGTGAGACTGTGTTAACTCCAATGCGTAAGTTTTCTGGAACTGGTCCGCTAAATCCCGAGTTAACCGAAAAGGGTTTATCGCAAGCAGCAGCCGTGGCCAAGGAGATCGCAAAATTAAAGCCAGAAGTTTTGATTGCCTCACCACTGATGCGTACAACTCAAACGGCGCAGGCGATTGCTGACGCTACTGGACTTGAAATCAAATTTGATGAGATGTGGTTTGAACTCTCATTTGGAGATTGGGACGGTCTCGCATTCGAAGAAGTGAAAGAGAGATTCCCCGACGAATACCAAGCTTGGCTGAATTCATCTTCATATGCCCCTGCAGGTGGCGAGTCATATGATCAAGGGGGCATTCGAGTTGAAGAAGCACTTGAAAAGGTTGCCGCTGAGTATCCCGGTCAGCGCGTCGTCGTAGTTACTCACAATGGAGTCATTAAATTAGCGGCACAGATTGTTACCGGGGCACCCACCGAAGCGGTCTTTCATATAGATGCTGCGCCATGTTCGATTACATCTATATCTATTTGGCCATCAGATGGTTTGCGTGCACTACGCAGCCTTAACGAGACAGGACACTTTCGCCCATGATTTCATCAACTGAATGGCTGATAACAGTTGGAGTTCTTGCAACAGTAATTATCTTTGATTTAGCACTTGCAATCATTCGTCGAAATAAAGAAACAACTACCAAAGAGGCGCTCTTCTGGACACTCTTTTACGTAGCCGCAGCCATAGCCTTTGGTTTGCTTATGCCACGTTGGACATCCGATCAACTCCGCACCGAATTCTTTGCAGGCTGGCTGACTGAGTATGCGCTCTCGGTTGACAATATCTTCGTTTTTATAATCTTGATTTCAACGCTTAAGGTAAAGAAAGAATCACAACAGTTGGTTCTTCTCTTTGGAATTCTGGTTGCAATCGTCCTACGTGTAATCCTCATCTTCGCAGGTGTCGCGCTAGTTTCACGATTTACATCAGCCTTCTATTTCTTTGGCGCTTTCTTGATCTTCACAGCATGGAAACTGATCAACGAAAAAGAAGAAGTAGAAGAAGATGAAGGAAAACTTATTACCTTCCTTCGCAATAGAGGATTAAGTACTTTTGCAATTGCTCTGATTGCCTTAGGTGTTACTGATCTCGTTTTTGCACTTGATTCAATTCCAGCGATTCTTGGCTTAACAACCAGCAGTTATGTCGTGATTACGGCAAATATCTTTGCTCTGATGGGTCTGCGTCAACTCTATTTCTTGCTTCAAGGTGCCATGGATCGCCTGATTCATCTTGGTCGCGGATTGTCGTTTATCTTGGCATTCATCGGTGTGAAAATGATTTTGCACGCGCTACATGAACATGGTTTCCATGTTCCTGACATTTCGCTTGAGGTTAGTTTGACGGTTATTGTTTCTACTTTGGCGATTACTGCGTTAACAAGCCTTTATGCCACGCGCACCAAAGACGAATTAACTAAGTAGCTCACCACCTAAAGCAATATTTTCGCTTTCAGCAATTTTCTTAGCAATTTTCTGCGCCAAGATTAGATCTTCTAGGCCATCAGCAATTGGATCTGAATACTGCTTTCCGGTTTTAACTAATTGATGGAATGCTTCTAGCTCGCTTTCGAATGAGGGTTTATAAGATTCGAACCTATTAGTTTGATGGTCAATTCCTTTGCGATACGTTGAAACCAACTGGGTTGGAACTCGCAAAATATATGGACTTGGGAAGGTGACGTGATGGCCTTCTTCGCCATTAACCCAGCGAATCTCTTCTTGATACATAGGGTATTGGTCGAGATAGAACCACCGAATTGTCACGCGAACACCATCTTCGGTACGACCAAAAATTATGATCGAATCACTGGCCGAACCTGCTGGCCAACGATCTACATAATCAATTTCCGAGATGTGAATATCTAGAGCACGAAGTACTGAGAATTCATGGATAACGCTACCGAGCACCATTTCTGAATAAAGATTGCCAAAAGATGCAGCCCCATCTTTTCCGAGAGCTTCTTCTTGAACCGCTTTGCGAGATTTTGTAAAAATTTCAATTAACTCATTAGATGGCTTTGGCATATTTAGCGATTCATCAGAAGTAACTAATTGACTATCTCCACTTGGGTGTAACACCAAGACATCGACCGTACGGGGACGAGACTTTATCGCCTTCCTTGCCTCGATAATGGCTGGATCAAAAGTTTTCATATATCCGATCATCAGATTAGATCCTGACTCAGATTTCGCTTTTTCGACAGCCTTCATCTCGGCACGGGTATAGGCGAGCGGTTTTTCGCAAAAAACAGTCTTTCCGGCGCGCAGCGCTAATTCAACAACTTGCGCATGAGAGCCAGAGTTTAAAATGAGAACTGCATCCATTTCCTTCGCGAGCAGCATTGCCTTTGGATCAGCAAAACAATCTGACCGATCGATTCCGAAACGATCTGCTAAAGCATGAGCAGCGCTAATATTTAAATCGGCAAGGGCAACAATTTCAAAGAGGTCGGTTCGCCTAGTGAGTATTGGAAGGTGAACCGAAGACGCAACTGATCCTGTTCCGACTATTCCAACTCTAACCGCAGTCATGTCATTCCTATTCATAGTTGTGGCTGATATCGTAGCGAAATAATGCAATTTAATGACCATGCCCCATCAAGAGCTGATCTCACTTGGGTGCGAGATGAAGTTACCGCGATCCACGAACGCAATCGCCAGCGAGGTCACGCAGAGTGGTGTGGTCATGATTTCGATTTCACTTGTCCTTCATCTGTGACTTATCCCTTTCAATGGTTTTGGGACTCTTGTTTTCACGCGATAGCGCTTAGCCATGTTGACCTCCAAAAGGCGGAGGCTGAGATTAAAAGCTTGCTCAAGAACCAACATTCTGACGGCTTTGTTTCTCACGTAACCTTTTGGCAGCGCGATGCATATGAACAGATGGTCGCCACTTATGACATTGCTTTCCGCAGCCGGTACTTATCCGATGAGATGCAACCGCCTTTATTGGCTGAAGCAGTTAGCGCTGTTGCTAAACGAGGCCGCGGCGCAGAATTCATAAATGAAGTTCTTCCTTCGGTAAAGCGTTTCTACGAATGGCTGCACACTGTTCGAAATCCATATGGCGACGGTCTCGTGCGTGTAGTTCAGCCCGATGAAACAGGCATTGACCATTCGCCAGTTTGGGATGAAATCATGAATATCCAAGATGAGGAACATGAGTCTTGGACTCGTGGTTGGCACTCAATTTGCGATCCTTATGACAAGTTCGAACGCGACCCAAAGAAAATGATCGAGTTCAACCACTTTGTTGTCGCCGATGTTATGACAAATACTATTTACATCGAAAATCTGCATGTACTTTCCGATCTCTGTAAACAAATTGGCGATTCAACTGGAGCAGCCGAGTACTTGGCCCGGGCAAAGCAGGCCCGCATCAGCCTCGATGAGTTATGCTGGAATGAAGAAGATGGTTTGTATTACGGCATAAATGGAAAAGAAAATAAACCTTTAAAGGTAAATACTTTTATGTCACTTATGCCATTGCTCTTATCGGACTTAGCTAAGGAAAAAGTTGATTTACTAATCGCCCGTGTGTTAAATCCAAATGAATACTGGGCTGAGTTCCCAATTCCAAGCGTCGCCATGAATAATCCGACTTACCGCCCAGACACTGTCGGTGGCAATTTAGTCTGGCGAGGACCTTCGTGGATGAATAGCAATTGGTATATTGCAAGGGGATTAAAGCGTCATGGACGAATTGATTTAGCTCGACATATCGCAAACCAAAGTATTGCAATGGTGCAAAAGAGTGGCTTCCGCGAGTACTACAACCCACAAACTGCATTTGGTCGGGGAGCACCTGACTTTAGTTGGTCAACTATTCTGATCGATCTATTAGATGAGGTTAAGTAAGTATGAGCAAGAAATTAGAGAAAGCTAAAATTGGAATAGTTGCTCTCAATTGGAAATTTGAAATGGCAAATTCTGCAGATTTCTTAAAGCGCATTGCGGCCTATGAATTCAAGGGAATTCAGATCTCAGTGGAACAGGCAAACTCTGATTTATTTCTTGCACAAATGAAAGAGAATGGCTTGGCAACTGCTGAGCAATATTTGGATATTGCTTGTGATGAAAACGGACCCCTAGATTCTGCTGATGCCCATTCGCAAGAGATCCTTGATGCCGCTATCCGTGCCGGCGTTGAGATGTTGGTATTTGCAGTTGATGGCACGTTGGAACGAGATATCTACGCTGGGCGCACTCACCTTGCACCACAGTTAAACGACAATGGTTATCAGCGATTAGCTCATCACATCACAAAATACGCCCTCATTGCCAAATCCGCTGGAGTTCGATCTTCATTCCACCCACACTCTGCCACCTATATAGAGACACCTGAAGAAACCCGTAAGTTAATGGCTCTTCTAGATTACGACCTCGTTGGAATGTGTCTTGATGTGGGCCACTGGATAGTCGGTGGGGGAGATCCTGTACAAGGCGTTGTTGAATATGGAAAACGAGTAACTCATGTACACATTAAAGATGTCGATCCGGAAGTTCTTAAAAAGCTAATAGCTGGCGAATACGAACGTATGCATGTTGCGGTAGAAGACCACTACCTCTTTGTTCCGGCAGGTGAAGGTGCACTTGATTTGCCTGGGCTGTTTAGAGAATTAGCGAAAATTGATTTCTCCGATTGGATGATGAGCGAGCAAGATAAAGCTCGCGAACCTGCAGAAGAGAAATCAGGTGTTTCTATGCGCAATATAAAATCCGCCTTAAAGGAGAGTTTCTAGCCTCTTTATATTGGCCTCTCACACCGCTATTCTCGGCAAATGAGTTCACCACGCATTCTTCATGCCGCTACCGGCTCAACTAAGACGGCAAAGGGTTGGGGACAAGAAGCTGCGCTTCGCATGCTTCACAATAATTTAGATCCAGCTGTTGCCGAGCATCCCGAAAATTTAGTTGTCTATGGTGGCACCGGAAAAGCTGCCCGCAACTGGCCAGCATTTGATGCGATCGTAAAGAGTTTAACTACGTTAGATGATGATCAAACGCTATTAGTGCAATCTGGTAAACCAGTTGGAGTCTTTCGTACCCACGAATGGGCACCGCGTGTCTTGATTGCCAATTCAAATTTAGTTGGAGATTGGGCTAA
>JBEAMT010000030.1:0-10663 GCA_041165825.1 Actinomycetota bacterium
GCGCGCGCTGCCTTCTGCTCTGCTACCGCTTCTGTCTTCTTCTTCGTCGGTCCCAACACCATCGTCATATTTCGACCCTCTTGCTTAGGGGCGAACTCAACAAAAGCAACTTCTGCAACATCTTCTGCAAGACGTTGTAGCAATTTGAAACCAAGCTCGGGGCGAGTTTGTTCGCGTCCGCGAAACTTCATCGTGATCTTTACCTTGTCGCCACCTTTTAAGAATTTTACGATCGCGTTACGTTTAGTTTCGTAATCGTGGTTTTCAATCTTTGGTGTCAATCGCACTTCCTTCACCACAATGTGGGTCTGGTTCTGACGAGCTTCACGAGCCTTCTGAGCAATTTCGTACTTGTACTTGCCGAAGTCCATGATCTTGCATACAGGTGGATTTGCATCGGGTGCAATCTCAACGAGATCTAAACCAATTTCATCTGCCATCTGTAGCGCTGCTTCGATATCTACAACTCCAACTTGATCACCGGTGTGGCCGATGAGACGAATTTGAGGTGTGCGGATACGGTCATTGATGCGCGGTTCAGTTGTGATTTGTGCTCCTTAGTTGGTTGCTACTGTGTCGTTTACTTTTCTTGATATTTGACTTTAGTAGCCGGGGTTTACCGCAGAAATCGCGCACCGCTAAGGAAAGAAAAGAGCGCCCGCAGGCGTCCTACTTTCGACAAACCAGCCAACTCTAGATAACTAGGTTGAGAAGGTGGGAGCGGTGAGCTCCTCTTGCAGTAGCCAAAGCCACTGGTCTGAGGCGAACTTTACCTTTAAGCGCCCATCGCGTGCAAACCGCCGTCTACATGCACGATTTCAGCGGTAGTTTTTGGGAACCAGTCAGATAACAGGGCCACAGCAGCCTGGGCGGCTGGAACTGGATCGGTTACATCCCATTCCAGAGGCGAGCGTTCATTCCAAACCTTCTCGAATTCATCAAAGCCCGGGATCGATTTTGCCGCCATGGTACGAATCGGACCGGCTGCAACCAAGTTAACGCGAATGTTTTCTGCGCCTAAATCGCGCGCTAAGTAACGAGATGTTGATTCAAGTGCAGCTTTAGCAACGCCCATCCAGTCGTACTTTGGCCAAGCCACTGTGGCATCAAAGTCAAGACCAACCACAGAGCCCCCACCTTTAAATAGTGGGCGCGCAGCCATCGTTAAAGATTTAAGTGAATATGCTGAAACATGTACGGCAGTTGCGACATCTTCCCAAGCAGTGTTTAAGAAATTACCGCCCAGCGCTGCTTCAGGGGCAAAACCAATTGAATGCACAACACCATCTAGATGTGAGAAATGTTCTTTGACGCGACCAGCAAGGGCATCTAGATGTTCTTGATTTGTAACATCGAGTTCGATGACTGGCGCAGGTTGTGGAAGACGCCCGGAAATGCGCGTTGTTAAACTCATGACCCGACCGTATGAAGAGAGCAGAACATTAGCGCCCTGCTCTTGAGCAATCTTGGCGATATGAAAAGCGATCGAACCATCCGTTAATACGCCGGTTACCAGAATATTCTTTCCTTGAAGAATTCCCATAATTAATGCCCCATTCCTAATCCACCATCTACTGGAATCAAAGCGCCTGTGATGTAACCACTTGCGGGCGATGCAATAAAGCTGACGACTTTTGCGATTTCTTCTGGGGAACAGAATCGACCAAGCGGTACCGAAGCCGCGATTTCACTTCTGCGTTTTTCATCAAGGGCTGATGTCATATCAGTTTCTACGAATCCAGGAGCAATCACATTTGCGGTAATGCCGCGGGAACCAAGCTCGCGCGCAAAAGAACGAGCCATTCCGAGTAAACCAGATTTACTTGCCGAGTAGTTAACTTGGCCAGCAGCACCAACTCCCCCAACAACGGAACCGATAAATATCAGTCGGCCGCGCTTTAACTTGAGTAAACCCTTGGTGGCTCGTCTAGCTACGCGAAAGGCGCCAGTTAAATTAGCGTTTATAACGCTCTCGAAATCTTCATCGGACATACGCATGACTAGACCATCTCTAGTTATACCGGCATTTGCAACGATGATTTCAGGTAGACCCCATTGCGATTCAATTTCGGCGAAGGCGGCCTCAACGCTTTCCGAGGAAGTGACATCCATCTGTACTGCGCTAAATCCTGCTGGCGCGGTGCCACTGCGATAGGTAACAACTACATGATGGCCATCAGCCTGCAAAGATTGTGCGATCGCTAATCCAATACCGCGATTTCCGCCGGTGACCAGAGCGATTGCTTTTGATTCCTCGGACATATGACAAAACTTACCCTGCTACTTATGCGTAACTTGCCGTTTTCGGCGGGCGCGCCTAGACGTCGCGCCTTACCCTAGGGCTATGGCATTGCGACGCAAGAGAATAAGTAAGGCTCCCGCGGTTTATGACATCACCGCAGCTCCTGCATCGCTGACCCGCGATCAAGCAGGACGTCAACGTCGCTACTTCTACTCGATGATGATCCGTACCTTTTGCTTCATTCTTACGGTAGTTCTACCTAGTCCTTATCGTTGGTTTGCGCTTCTAGGAGCGGTAACGCTTCCGTATTTTGCTGTTGTTATCGCAAATGCTGGTCGCGAGACCTTTGCACCGGGTTCAGGCTTGGTTTCAGATAAAGCAAAATCCTTAGAATAGAGAAATTTTAAGTAGTACAAGATTGGCTACACTCAATACATGTCTAGTGAACGCTCTTCTGTTAAAGAGTCAAACTCACTTCTAAAAAACTCTGTGGCTCTTTTGCTTATCCTGGGATGTCTATGGGCAAGTCAATGGCAGTTTCAGCGCGGGATGGATCGCCAAGACCGTAATGCCATGATCGAGTCGCAATTGCAAAAACCTGCGCTAGATATCGCCGAAATAAATGAGAACTTCAAAAGTTATGAATGGCGTTCGCTCAAAGCTGGTGGGGCCTTCGACCCCAACAATCAAATCTTGCTAAAGAACCGCTACTTTGAAGGAAAATACGGTTACGAAGTATTAACTAGATTTATTCTTAAAGATGGTCGTTCGGTTTGGGTCGATCGCGGATGGGTTGTTGCGGGAAAGGATGCTAAGACCGCACCCGTTGTCACTACAGTGCCGAATGGAGAAGTTTCTATTTCTGCGCGACTGCGCCTTGATAGATCACTTCCACAAGGTGCCTTTTTTGCACTTCCTACCAGCGGCGATGGAATGATCTCTAAATTAAATGCCCAATCTGACTCGACTTCTGAAGGTTTCTACTTGGATTTACTTAGCGGTTCGCAACCATCTCTGACTCCTGCCGTGCCTGCGCAAGTACCCGAATTAAGCGATGGGCCTCATATCGCTTACTCGCTGCAATGGATCTTCTTTGCAGGCTTGATTGTTTATGGCAGAGTTTTAATTAGACGTGGTCAGATCTTGACGAGCAAAGAGCTCGGAGTAGAGCCCACCAGTTAGAACTAGCTCTTCGTGCTTTCCGCGCTCTGCTATTGATCCATTTTCAAGAACAATTATCTGGTCTGCGCCCATCACAGTACTCAAGCGATGTGCAATCACGATGCTTGTTCGACCACGAAGCGCTTGTGCTAGCGCTTTCTGGACCAGCTCTTCATTCTCTGAGTCGAGATGAGCGGTTGCCTCATCAAGAATTACGATGCTTGGAGATTTCAATAACAACCGAGCAATCGCCAAGCGTTGTTTTTCTCCGCCAGATAAGCGGTGACCGCGCTCTCCAACCATAGTTTCCAAACCGTTCGGAAGCGATGAAACTAAATCCCAGATCTGTGCCGCTTCACACGCCGCCTTCATCTCATCTAGTGTCGCACCACTCTTGGCATAACGTAAGTTTGCCGTGATCGTGTCATGAAAGAGATGGGAATCTTGCATAACTACACCGATCGATCCACGAAGTGAATCAAGGGTGAAGTTGCGAATATCTTCGCCATCAATCGAAATTGCACCGCCCGTAACATCGTAAAGTCTTGGTAATAACGCGCTGATCGTTGTCTTACCCGCACCTGAAGGCCCAACAAGCGCCGTGACTGTTCCTGGTTTAACTTCGAAAGAGATGCCCTTAAGAATTTCTTCCGAGTCTTTAAGCTCAGGAAGCGATGCTGCTTCCAGGGATGCCAGCGAAATCTCTTGTGCTTTCGGATAAGTAAAGCGAACATCTCTAAAAGAAATTGCGGGGGTCTTGCTTTCTAGCTTTTTCGGTACGGCGATCTCTTGAACCATCGGCTCGAGATCTAAAACTTCGAAGACGCGCTCGAAAGAGACGAGCGCCCCCATAACATCAACGCGTACCGTGGCGAGAGCAACGAGCGGTCCATACAAACGCGCCAATAGAGTTGTTATTGCGATCAAACTTCCAACAGTGATGTCTCCATCAATAGCTAGATGTCCGCCGATTCCATAAGCGATAGCGGTAGCAAGCGCTGCGATGCTTATCAACGCAATGAAAAAGAATGTGTTGAGCATCGCCATTGAGATTCCGATATCGGCAACTTTGCGAGCTTTGCTCTTAAACTCCTTGGACTCTTGATTGAGATCGCCATAGAGCTTTACCAATAGCGCGCCCGAAACATTGAAACGCTCGGTCATTGTCGATGACATTTGTGCATTTACCTCAAATGAATCTCGAGTGTAACCCTGCAAACGAGCGCCGATCCATTTAGTGGGGGCAAGGAAGATCGGAAGCAGGAGTAGCGAGGCAATGGTGATCTGCCAACTAAGTGCCAACATAGTTCCAACTACTAATATCAGGGTCAGAACATTGCTGATGATTCCGGAGAAAGTAGATGTAAATGCGCGTTGGGCTCCGATAACATCAGAGTTAATTCGACTTATTAGCGCGCCTGTTTGAGTACGAGTAAAGAATGCGATCGACTGTTCTTGAACATGGCGAAAAACTTGAGAGCGCAAATCATAGATAAGGCCTTCGCCGATCTTGGCTGAGATCCAGCGAACGACGATATTGTCCAGAGCGCTTGCAATAGCAAGCAGAGCCACAGCAATTGCCATGGTTGTCACGACTGAACGATCCTTTGGGATCACACCGTTATCAATTAACTCTTTAAGTAAGAGCGGGGTGGCGATAGTCAGAACTGCATCGGCGATTAAACAAACCAAGAAGAGTGCAAAGACTGATTTATAGGGAATCGCGTAAGCAAATATCCGCTTAAGCGTTCCAGGTTTTAGTTTTGCATTTTTAACAGATTGATCGGAACTTAACGTACGAAGCGCCATCCACCCAGCATGCATTGACATTAAAAACTTCCGATCAAATAAATTACTAGACCGCTAACTCTGATTTAGGTCAGACGGTAAAACCGAGAGCCCGTAATTGTTCGCGCCCGTCGTCAGTGATCTTGTCTGGACCCCAAGGTGGCATCCATACCCAGTTGATCTTTACATCCGAAGTATGTGGCGCTAGCGCTTGACGAGTTTGATCTTCAATTACATCTTGCAATGGGCAAGCAGCAGAGGTAAGTGTCATATTCAGTACGGCGATATTGTTATCGTCGACCATTACATCGTAGATAAGGCCAAGATCTACAACATTGATTCCGAGTTCGGGATCGACGACATCCTTCATCGCCTCTGTTACATCATCAACTGTTGCAGCCATTTTTTTCTCCGTTATGTAGATTGCTCTGGGTAGATCTTACTAGCCCTTAGATTGGGCTTGAACGCTGGCATCCTTAAATGCCATCCAACCTAATAACGCACATTTAATCCGAGCGGGATATTTAGAAACTCCCGCTAAGGCCACAGCATCTTCGAGTAGATCCTCGTCCCCGGTAATTGTGCCCTTGCTCTGCATGAGGGCCACGAATTCGTCAAAAATTTTATAGGCGTCAGAGACCGACTTTCCGATCAACAGATCTGTGAGGATGGAAACACTGGCTTGCGAGATTGAGCAACCGACTCCATCCCAAGTAATTGCCGCAACGGTTCCGTCTTTAATGGTGATATTTAGATCTATCTCATCACCACATGATGGATTTACATGATGAACCTGTGCGTCGTAGCTGGGCGAGAGTTTCTTATTTTGTGGGTTCTTGTAATGATCAAGGATCACTTCTTGATAAAGATTGTCGAGTTGCATCAGCCGAAGTATTTCTGCGCAGCGAGGATGGATTGACAAAGTTGATCGATATCTTCGGTGGTGTTGTACAGATAGAAACTCGCTCGCGTTGTTGCTGGAACGCCCATTTTGCGCGTAAGTGGCCAAGCACAGTGATGCCCAGTGCGAACTGCGATTCCCGCATCATCCAAAAACTGACCTAAGTCATGGGGATGGATTTCTCCTAGGGTGAATGAAACTGCTCCCCCACGCAACTGAGTATCAAGTGGTCCGATTATGCGAAGTGAATCGACCTCACCTAATTTACCAAGTGCATATTTTGTTAACTCAATTTCATGTTGATGTATAACCGACATGCCAATCTTTGAAAGGTAGTTAAGCGCTTGGCCCAAGCCAACTATCTGCGCCATATTAGGAACACCCGGTTCAAATTTGCGAGGCGCTGGCGCCCAAGTTGCTTCAGTCATCGTCACAGTTTCGATCATAGAACCACCAAATAAGAATGGTGGCAGCTCGGCTAACAATTCAGCTCTTCCCCAAAGAACTCCTACTCCTGTAGGACCAACAGCTTTATGTCCGGAAAAAGCCAAGAAATCGATATCAAGATCTGTGACGTTGACCGGCATATGTGGGACTGATTGACATGCATCAAGGATGAAAACAGCACCAACTTCATGAGTGCGCTTAATCAATTGATCCAATGGATTAATTGTTCCTAGAACATTCGATTGATGAGTTAGAGAGACAATCTTGGTCTTTTCGGTAATGACAGCGCTCATATTTGAAAGATCTAAACGTCCTTCAGGGGTAACTTCAAACCACTTAAGAACAGCGCCGGTACGTGCTGCCAGCTGTTGCCAAGGAATTAAGTTGGCGTGGTGCTCCATCTCAGAGAGCACAATTTCATCACCAGCGTTTAAGTGGAACTTATTTCCAACAGGTGCGCAACCAATTGAATAGGCCAAGAGATTGAGCGCCTCTGTGGAACTCTTGGTGAAGACGATCTCATCTTCTTTTCCACCAAGGAAGTCAGCAACGATCCGGCGCGCGGATTCGATGGCTTCAGTAGCTTCCTCTGCTAATTGATGAGCACCGCGATGTGCAGCCGCATTATGTAGGCGGTAGAAATTACTTTCTGCATCGATTACAACGTTCGGCTTCTGACTTGTCGCACCGCTATCTAGATATACCAGGCGCTTTCCGTCACGGATCTTGCGATCAAAGATCGGAAAATCCGCTCGGATGGCGACTGCATCAAATTGCATTTATATTTGTAATTGCGAAATTACGCAGTTACATACTCCGCATATCCATTTGCTTCGAGCTTATCTGCAAGCTCTGGTCCACCTTGTTCGACGATCTTGCCGTTGGCGAATACGTGAACGAAATCAGGTTTGATGTAGCGAAGAATTCGGGTGTAGTGCGTGATCAAGAGAACGCCAAGATCATTGGCAGCCTTCGCGCGATTTACTCCTTCAGAAACAATACGCAGCGCATCAACATCTAGGCCTGAGTCTGTCTCATCGAGAATCGCCATCTTTGGTTTGAGTAGTTCAAGCTGCATGATTTCGTGGCGCTTCTTTTCTCCACCGGAGAAACCTTCGTTGACATTGCGCTGTGCAAAAGATGGATCCATGCTTAGGGCTTCCATCGCATCTTTAACTTCGCCGACCCAAGTACGTAACTTAGGTGCTTCACCGCGGAGCGCTGTTGCTGCCGTACGAAGGAAGTTAGAGACAGATACGCCAGGAACTTCTACTGGATATTGCATAGCCAAGAACAGACCTGCCTTAGCGCGCTCATCGACGGTCATCTCAAGAACATCTGCACCATCTAGCGTGACTGTGCCGCTGGTGATTGTGTACTTAGGGTGACCCGCAATTGAATAGGCGAGAGTTGATTTACCAGAACCATTAGGTCCCATGATCGCGTGGGTTTCACCGGATTTGATAGTGAGGTCTACGCCTTTGAGAATTTCTACTGAACCGCTTTCGGTTTCAACAGAGACTTTAAGTCCGCGGATTTCTAGAGTGCTCATCAACTTTCCTCGCTACGCATCTACCGTGACGGAGTCTCCGTCAACGCTTACTGAATAAGTCTTTAGTGGTGCAACTGCTGGCGGAGTCAACGCTTCGCCTGTACGGAGATCAAACTCTGCACCATGAAGCCAGCATTCGATCTTGAAATCTGTAACGTCGCCCTCAGAGAGTGAAGCATCTGAGTGCGAGCAAGTGTCGTCTACGGCAAAAACTTCATCACCAACGCGAGCAACACAGATTGCGCGGCCATCTTTCTCAATCTTGATGGGCTTGCCTACGGTTAAATCGCTAAGTTTAAGATCGCTCATTTACGAACCTGCCTTTGCAAGTTCGCCATCTATTCGATCCATCAGGCGCTCTTGAATCTCTTCAACACCAATTTCAGAGACGATTTCATTGAAGAATCCGCGAACAACTAGGCGACGTGCATCAGCGGCGTTAATACCGCGCGACATCAAGTAGAAGAGTTGTTCGTCATCAAAGCGACCAGTGGTGCTGGCATGTCCTGCTCCAACAATCTCGCCAGTTTCAATCTCCAAGTTAGGAACTGAATCTGCACGCGCTCCATCGGAGAGTAAGAGATTTCGGTTTAGCTCGTAGGTATCGGTGCCTTCGGCTGCAGCGCGGATAAAGACATCACCGATCCAGACGGTGTGAGCCCCATCCCCAGAAAGGGCGCCCTTGTAGTTAACGCGAGATTTTGCATTAGCAACCTTGTGATCAACAAACATACGGTGTTCGAAAAATTGACCAGAAGTTGCAAAGTAAACACCTAATAGATCGCAAGATGCGCCAGGTGCGATGAAGTCAACTGTTGGAAGTAATCGAACGAGTGAACCGCCAACGGTTACAACGATTGATTTAAATGTTGCATCACGATCAACAACTGCATGGTGACGTCCTGAGTGAATAGTTTTTCCATCCCACTCTTGGAGTGAAACCAGAGTCAGGTTGGCACCCGGTGCGACCGAGATTTCTAGATCTTCGGCTAAGTGAGTATCGCCTGAGTTTTCGATGATCACTGTTGCCTTTGCATGGTTTTCAAGTCGGATTTGAACTCGAGAAAGTTCAGCTGAATCTGTTGCGCCTGCACTGCGATTAAGAAAGATCGGTTCTGATACTTCGGTATTTGCCTTAACTGTAAGAACCGCAACTTCGCTTGCGTTTTCGCGAATGCGAGCAACGATAACGTCGTCACTCTCACTTAGTGGCACTGCGAGTTCACGGGAGATTCTTTCGAAGCTCACGCCAGCAACTGCCGCGCCTTTTAGTGAAAGTGATTTGCGATCTGCAATTACTGCAGTGCCATCATGAAGTCCACCTAGACGTTTTAGCGGAGTAAAACGCCAGGCTTCTTCGCGCCCGGTCGGCGTTAAGTAGTTAGTGGTTAGCGTTGACATTAACCGACAGCACCTTCCATCTGAAGTTCGATGAGGCGGTTTAGTTCGAGCGCATATTCCATTGGAAGTTCACGGGCGATTGGTTCGATAAATCCACGAACGATCATCGCCATTGCTTCATCTTCAGTAAGTCCACGTGACATTAGATAGAAGAGTTGATCATCACTGATCTTTGAAACAGTTGCTTCGTGACCCATCGAAACATCGTCTTCTCGGATATCCACATATGGGTATGTGTCAGAGCGAGAGATTGTGTCAACTAGAAGTGCATCGCACTTAACGGTGCTCTTTGAATGGTGTGCACCTTCTTGAACCTGTACGAGGCCGCGATAAGAAGTGCGTCCACCACCACGCGCCACAGATTTTGAGATAACTGAAGAGGATGTGTAAGGAGCTGCGTGAACCATCTTCGCACCAGAATCTTGGTGTTGTCCGGCGCCGGCAAATGCAAGTGAGAGAGTTTCTCCCTTTGCATGTGGGCCCATCAACATCACTGCTGGGTACTTCATAGTTACCTTAGAACCGATATTTCCATCGACCCATTCCATTGTTGCGCCTTCTGCACAGGTAGCGCGCTTGGTTACGAGGTTGTAAACGTTGTTAGACCAGTTTTGAATCGTGGTGTAACGAACGCGAGCACCCTTCTTTACGATGATTTCTACAACAGCAGAGTGCAATGAATCTGACTTGTAGATAGGTGCTGTGCAACCTTCAACATAGTGAATGTATGAATCTTCATCAGCAATAATCAAGGTACGTTCGAACTGCCCCATGTTTTCAGTGTTGATACGGAAATACGCCTGTAGTGGAATATCTACGTGAACACCCTTTGGTACGTAGATGAATGAACCGCCAGACCAAACAGATGTGTTTAGCGCGGCAAACTTATTGTCGCCGACCGGAATAACTGAACCGAAATACTCCTTGAAGAGTTCTGGGTGCTGCTTTAGACCGCTATCAGTATCAAGGAAGATCACGCCTTGCGCTTCGAGATCTTCGCGGATTGAGTGATAAACCACTTCTGATTCGTACTGTGCTGCAACGCCAGAAACTAAACGCTGCTTTTCAGCTTCTGGGATACCTAAACGATCGTAGGTGTTCTTAATTTCTTCAGGTAGATCATCCCAAGTTGCAGCTTGCTTCTCGGTTGAGCGTACGAAGTATTTGATAG
>JBEAMT010000031.1:0-3413 GCA_041165825.1 Actinomycetota bacterium
CTTTCAGGGAGTTTGACATCACCGGTTGCTTTATTGAAATCTGTTCCAACGCGATCGCCTTCCACAAATGAATCTGCAAGATCGTTCTCGCACATACGTTTGACTTCTTCGAGCATGCCCATGGCAGTCTCACGATCGATTTCAGAATAGAGAGAGGTACCGAGAACTTTCTCGCGACCCAAGAGGTCGAAGAGGCAGAATTCAATATCGCGCAGGTTGGCTATGTAATGTCCCATAGCGGTATGGTGCTACCCGCCAGTAACTTATGCAAGTGCAAAGGCTGGCTTTTTCTCCCGGCGAGCATAAAAATAAGGGCCTAGAGCGGTAAGCAATCCGTGGGGGTAACCGACATTTGGGAGAGAAATGGCACGCATGCGTAACTACTGGGCAGCTCGGGTCTCCCTTCTAGCCCTTCTTCTAGCCATCGTCACCGTTCCCAACACTCCAAGCTCAACAGCGAATTCAACTCCGGCCGCAACGCCATCTCGAATACCTCTGACCGTCACAGGCCAGGACAGAATTTCTTCATCGTCGATCAGATTGATCCTCAGCAGCTCAGGAGGTTCAGGCTCTGGTGCGGTTACCTTCGCAGTAGAGGGCCGTGGATGCTCCATAGACCCAACGACATTAGTTTTGAGTACAACATTTAAAACACAATGTGTGGTCACAGCGACAAAGGCCGCAAGTACAGGCGTTAATGCAGAAACAAGCGCAAGAAAAAGTTTTGATTTTCCAAGACCGTTTCCAAAATCAGTTTTGATCTTTACAAATACTGTTTTCACAGGCACTGCAGGTATTCCTATCGCTTTAGGCACATTAGGAGGAGATTTGCCGGTTACTTATTCGGTAACAGGACAGAAGTGCTCAATTGTGGACATTATTGAGTTTGGAAGAATTAAGGGCAAGGCTGTTGTCGCATCAGCGGCATCAATTTGTAGGGTAACTGCGATATCGATAATGAGCGGTATATATGTGCAGGACGGCAGAGTAGTCAATCCGTATATAAACGTCGTTAGAGATTTTACTTTTGTGGCAGCAACTCCATCGCCCACCCCGACAGTATCTCAATCTCCAAGCCCAACACCCAAACCAACTTCGGGTGTAATCACTCAACCATCTCCGATTGCTTCTCCCACAAGCTCTTCAGTTGATTGTCGAACTAACCCTTCCCAATTATGTGGCTCCTCCGGAACAGTTTCTGCACCAGCACCAACGACTGCACCAGCACCAACGACTGCGCCAGCACCAACGACTGCGCCAGCACCAACGACTGCGCCAGCACCAACGACTGCGCCAGCACCACCGTTAACACTTGCCCCTACCCCAAAGATCAGCGGACCAGGCATTCCAGGAGGAATTTTGAATGTTAACCCGGGTAAATGGGATGCTGGAGTCAAACTTACTTATCAGTGGTTAAGAAATGGGGTTTCAACTGGCAAATCCGGTTCTACGTACACTGTTTCAAATGATGACGTAAATCGGAATATTTCAGTGCGGGTTACCGGCACCAAGTCGGGTTTCACTTCTGTCAGCAGAGAAAGCTCATCGATACTGGTGACACCTTTGAAGGAGTTTTCGCTAACCCCCACTCCAATTATTTCGTGTGGGAGAGCCAGCGGTCAATGTTATGTTGGTGATGTAGCTAAGGTTGTTCCAGGTAAGTGGGATACTGGCGTTACGCTAAGTTTCAGATGGTTGAGAATAGCTCCGCCCAAGATGGAACGAATATCGATTGGTACAAATCCCACTTATAAAATCACTGCAAATGATGCGGGCAAATCCAATCTCACACAAATTGTCGTTGAAGTTACCGGATCTTTGACGGGTTATAAATCAGTGACTGTTCTCGCGGGAACATACCCCTTTAGTCGATAGATTTTAGTGGCAGCTTCCTTGGCAGTTAGTTAATTTTTAAGGGCGGTCGATTAAATTTTTCACCACTCTGCGGCTCCTCGCGTATTGCTACCGCTCCAGAGTCAACTAATGGACTAAAGGGCCTTGGCGCTGGAGCCGGTCCCCTGCACAGACTCCAAAACCAGTATCTTGACCCAGACTCAGGAGATTCACGGTGGGTCATGTTCAGCGAAGGCACTATCGAGAGATAGGCTCGCGCCGTGCTACTTAGTGATCGCGATATTAGAAGCGAAATTTCCGCAGGCCGCGTAGGCGTTGAACCCTTCCATGAGGCGATGATCCAGCCATCTTCTGTTGATGTGCGCCTGGATAAATTCTTCCGCGTCTTTGAAAACCACAAATATTCAGTAATCGACCCATCCCTGGAACAGCCCGAGCTGACCCGCGAAGTCATCGCCGATGGCGGCGAACCATTCATTTTGCACCCAGGTGAATTCGTTCTGGCTAGCACCTATGAGGTCATCACACTTCCTGATGACATTGCAGGACGCCTCGAAGGAAAGTCATCGCTTGGTCGACTGGGACTTTTAACCCATTCAACGGCTGGATTTATTGATCCCGGATTTTCCGGCCACATCACTCTAGAACTTTCTAATGTTGCAAACCTTCCAGTGAAGTTATTTGCGGGAATGAAGATCGGTCAACTCTGTCTGATCAAGCTCTCTTCCCCTGCAGAACATCCTTATGGAAGCGAGAAGTACGGATCGCGCTACCAAGGTCAGCGGGGGCCAACTCCAAGCCGCTCCTTCCTTAACTTCCATCAGAGTAAGATCGACTAACTGGTGGGGAATATCCCTTACCGCTAAGGGGTTGAAGCAAGTATGGAAATTTTCATCATCGTTGGTGTTATTGCACTTTTGGCAATTTTCTTTATTGCCCAATACAACCGTCTCGTCCGCCTGAACATCAGCGTTGACGAAGCTTTTGCACAGATCGAAGTCCAGCTCAAGCGTCGCGCGGATCTGATTCCAAATCTCGTTGAGACCGTAAAGGGCTATGCCAGCCACGAACAATCAACCTTTGATGCCGTAGTCGCAGCTCGCGCAAAGTCAACATCGGCTAGCGGTGTTGCAGATGTTGCGGCAGCAGACGGTGCACTCACTCAAGCACTTCGTGGGCTACTTGCGGTTGCCGAGGCATATCCAGATTTGAAGGCATCAACAAACTTCCTTTCGCTACAGGAAGAGCTATCAACTACTGAAAATAAAGTTGCCTTTGCGCGTCAGTTCTACAACGACAATGTGCGTTCACTCAATCAAGCAGTTGCCACGATTCCAACTAGTTTCTTTGCTGGATTTGCCAAAGTGAGCGCTCGCCCATTCTATGAAGTAGAAGATCCACAATCTCGCGAAGTTCCGAAGGTCACCTTCTAAAGACGATGGCGTCGAATTTTCGCGCAGCCCAAGGAGCAAATAAGCGAAAAACATATTTTCTCCTTGCTGCCATGGGGCTACTCACCTGGCTTGTTGCCTATGCGGCGCTGACATATTTCGGAGCCG
>JBEAMT010000032.1:0-19306 GCA_041165825.1 Actinomycetota bacterium
GCCCTCAACTCTTAACTTCTTGGTTATGTCGCACTACGAATTCTCCCGCAAGAGATAGATCAGCAACGCCCTTTATTGCAAAAGTCTCAACAATTGGCACAGCGCGCTTTAATAAGCCGACCAAAGTTCCTGCTGGTGGAACTTCTACCGCCCCAGATACGTTTTCAGAAAGGGTATTCATACATAGATCCCAGCGCACTGGGTTAGAAATTTGGGCAACGATGCGATCTAAAACCTCGTGGCCATTGCGAACAACCGCGCCATCCTTATTGGAGATAACGCCACACTTTGGGTCGTTTACATCAAGGGTTGCAGCAAGTGCGCGAAGTGGCTCAACTGCAGATTGCATAAATGAAGTATGGAAAGCGCCCGCAACGGCGAGTGCGCGAACACGTGCACCTTCGGGTGCTAACTGAGCAAGTGCATCTAAATCACCTGCGGCAACAATTTGTCCAGCGCCGTTATCGTTTGCCGCAACTAAATCAAGATCTGCAATTGCACGTAAGACAATTTCACGTTCTCCGCCTAATACGGCAGCCATTCCGGCAGGCGTTACCGCTGCAGCTTTCGCCATCTCAATTCCACGAGCACGCACTAATTTCATGGCATCTAATTCGCTGATGACGCCCGCCAAGGCAGCGGCGGTGATTTCACCAACTGAATGTCCGGCAACAAAAGAGTACTTATCAGAAGCGGCAAGTGTGCGCGCTCCAAGTATTCCCGCGGCAACAATTAGTGGCTGTGCATTTGCAGTGTCTTTAATTTCTTCAGCATCTGCATGAGTTCCAAGATGAAGTAAATCTAAATCAATAGCCTCAGACCAATTAGTTAAGAGCGCTTTATTTGCTTGATCTTCGATCCAAGGTGCCAGCATTCCGGGAGTTTGGGCGCCTTGTCCGGGCGCTATTAATGCGAGCATGGCTCAGATTTTAGGTGAGTGCGTTCTTTACTACCTAGTACCGCAACCGTTTACTTACAATTTAGTTGCGTGTTACGAGCCACACCTGAGCGCAATGCGCTGCTACATCTACTTTGCTGGCAGGTGGTCGGATGATCGGTTCGTGAGTTTGCACTGGCGTTGCGGCATCGAAAATTCTGCGGAAAGAATGTCCCCAGTTTTCATCGGGCAAGGTAAATGGCGTTTGCGATTTAGAAGAGTTAAGTAATAACAACAATCCGCGTTCTGATCCAGCCTCAATAAATACGGTAAGGCTGCGCTTTTCGCCATCTTGCCAGTGATCTTCGTGCATCTCATGGCCACCAAGTGAGAACCAAGCGATATCTTTTCGTTTCGTCCCAGCATCAACAGTGCCGGTAAAGAATTCGTGAGCTACGCCCTCAAGATACTGCTTTCTAATGTGTGAAAGTTCAGAGGCAGCTTCAAGTAAATCTGCTTCATCTTCATTTAGGTCCCATTTATTTGCCCAGCCACCCATAAAGTTTTCTTCACTATCTTGCATTAACGGAGTCATATCTCTTGGAAGTGAGTAACCGTTATTGGATCCGTTCTGGGATCTGCCGATTTCATCACCCATATTTAACATTGGAACACCTGAAGAAAGTAACAGGGTTGCCAACATCGACTTCTTTAATTGGTGGCGATGGGTATTGATAAGGGCATCATCAGTTGGGCCTTCAACACCTAGGTTCCAAGAACGATTATCGTTATTGCCATCGGCGTTATTTTCTAAATTGGCATCGTTATCTTTTTGGTTATACATAACGAGATCAGCCAAGGTAAAGCCGTCGTGTGCTGCAATAAAGTTAATCGAAGAAGTCGGCCCGCGATAGTAGAAAATATCGCTTGAGCCACTGATACGGGATGCAATATCGGCAACGCCTTCTCCGTAACCGCGTGCTAAATCACCCAACCAGAATTGGCGCACTGAATCGCGATAAGCATCGTTCCATTCGCGCCATGGATGTGGAAAATCTCCAAGCGAATAACGGGTTACATCCCATGGTTCAGCGATCATTTTAAAGTTACGCAGAACGGAATCAGATTCAATAGCGGACATAAGTGAAGAGTTAAAGGCAGTGTGGCTGGTGTAGAGCGCCGTTGCTAGATCAAATCTGAATCCATCAACGCCGATTACTTCTACCCACCAGCGAAGTGAGTCAATAATGTGGCGAACCGCATGCGGGTTACTGCTAGCTAAGGTATTTCCACAACCGGTGACATCAATGTAATTGCCTTGACCATCTTGGCGATACCAAGCTTTATTGTCGATTCCCTTAAAGGAAAGAGTTGGCCCACCGACTCCACCTTCTGCGGTGTGGTTATAAACAACATCAAGAATGACTTCGATATCGTTCTCATGTAAACGATCAACTGCTTCTTGCAGTTCGGTAATCGGATCCGAAGTTGCTGCATATGCGCCATGTGGTGCAGTGAAGGCGATTGCGTTATAGCCCCAATGATTTTTGCGACCACGATCCCAAATAGTAGGTTCTGTTAAATAAGAATGAATCGGCAATAGTTCAAGCGCGGTCACACCTAACTTCTTAAGGTGTGCAATGGTGCTGGGATGGCCCAGTGCTTTATATGTTCCACGTTCTTCTGCGGGGATCGCCTCATTCTTTGCGGTAAAGCCCTGCACGTGGGCTTCGTAAATTAAAGTGTTTGCCCAAGGCACAAGTGGGCGATGTATCTCGCGCACCGCGTGGTTTGTAACGACTGAATAAGGAACATGTCCTGCGCTATCGCGATCATCGCGCACCGTGTTATCACCGCTACCGATTCCATCGCTTGCTACATGTCCATAAATTTCTGGAACATATTCCAACTGGCCATCTAATTGATGTGTATATGGATCGATAAGTAATTTGGCGGCGTTAAAGCGCACGCCATTTTCTGGTTGCCACGGACCGTAAACGCGATAGCCGTAACGTTGTCCGGCTTTAACACCTGCTAAATAGCCATGCCAGATTGGTCCGTTGCGATGCGACATCGCAAAGCGAGTTTCAACTAACTTGCCATTGACCTCATTGAAGAGGCAGAGCTCGATGGCATCTGCAGCGTTTGACCAGATTGCGAAGTTAGCGCCACCATCGGTAAGGGTTGCGCCGAGCGTTCGAGGGTCAGCAGGGAGCATGGACTATCGAGCCTTGCGGAGATAGTCGAAGAACATGGCCCTATCTTGCCCTGCAAGCCTTTCTTTTGGCTAACTAGGCGGGCGAGATTCTGGCGAATTATGAAAACTATTTCTGCAGCGCTCAATAGAACAAGTCCAGGAAGCAGATCGACGCTGCGCTTTAAGAACCAAGGTGTGCCGTTCTTTATCATCCACTTGATCGAATCTTTTCGGCTGCGGTTATTTATTGGATCTATCTGAACTTCGCCAATCTCATACCCACGCTGAGTTAGGAGATTGGCATATTGTGCAGCGATAAATTGATGGCCCAGTTTGCTTGGATGCATACGATCGACATGCCATTTTTCGCGCGCGTAAATATCTTGAAGCGAGCGAGTCTCCATCAGAACTGCACCAAAGGTTTTGCCAAGTTCGCGAGTTGCAGCGTTAACCGCAGCGACTCTGCGACGACAGATACGTCCAATCAAATATGGCATCGGAACAATCTTGGTTGGATCATGCAGTTCAAGCAGCATAATCGTGCAACCTCTAGAAATTAGCTCCAGTAAAGTCTTCCGCAAGTTTTCTGCAAACTTTTGTGGGTTGAAGTTACTGCGCAACAGATCATTGCCGCCCACAACGACCGCCACTAAATCAGGGTTATACACGAGAATTTTTGGCAGTTGGACTTCCAGCACTTCTGCAGATTTCGCTCCGGGACGAGCAGCATTTATGAAGATTAGTGGCTCTTCAAAAGATTTAGCGAGGTGATAGCTCCACCCCAAGTTATTGCCTTTGCCATCTGAGTCGCCAACGCCAGACGCCGCACTGTCACCGATTACCGCAAAGGTCAGTGGCGCACCCATGGTTACGCCGCCCGCAGAGTCTGGATATTTGGTTTCTTACCAAGCGAGAGCATCTGCGAAATAGTTGAGGACCAAGGGAAGTTCTCTGCTTGATGATGGCAACGGCTGCGCAGAGTCTCATCTGTTTTCAGACGGGCAATGACTTTCTCAATTGCATCAGCAAAATCTTTTCCATTATTTGCAGCGACCTGGCCAACAAAGTCACTGGAGTTGGTTAATAGAAACTCACCTACGGCGCTGGTATTTGAGGCAACAACGGGAGTACCACTGGCTAGAGATTCCAGAGCTGATAAGCAGAAAGTCTCAATTGGTCCAGGTGCAATTGAGACATCTGCAGATGCAATAACTGATGCTAGGTACTTCTTATCTGAGATATATCCCAGAAAAGTTACTGGAATATCACGGGAAGATTCATAAAGCTTCTTATGGAGTGGGCCAGTGCCAACATAGATTAGACGAGCGTTAACTCCACGTTGCAATAGCTCGCGCAGCGCTTGGATGGAACGCTCAGGCTTCTTCTCGGGGGAGAGTCTGCCGCAGTGCACCAGAAGTATGTCGCCACCCTTGAGCAACTTAGTCCGTAACTCTAAATCGCGATTCATCGGCGAGAAAGTCTTTAGATCAACACCCAGCGGAACTTGAACTAAGTTTTGACTTCCGATCGCAACAAACTCAGATGAAGCAAATTTTGTTGTTGCAATTACATAATCAAAAGAGTTTGAGAGTCGCTGATTGTGCCAAGCCACAAAACGCTTAGCCGAGAATGGAAGATAAGTCTTAATCAGGCCACGCAAGGTTTCGTGGCTAAATACAAGCGTTGTAATCTTGCGAGATTTGGCCCAACGGCCAACGCTGGAAAGAGTAAATCGATCTGATACTTCTATGCGATCTGGAGATAGCGCTAACAACATATTTCGTATCTGGCGATTAGATCTAATTATTCGATAGCCACCAGTGAAGGGGATCATGAATGAAGGGACAGTGATTCTGATGCCGTGTGGAGTTTTCTCATGGTGCAAGCCTGCGCCTGGAACTATGTAAGTAAAATCGTGGCCTTGATTTATATAGCCGGTACCAAGGTTATGAAGAGTGGTTTTTATGCCACCTGACTTAGGGCCGTAGAAATTAGCGATGTGGATAATTTTCATGCGACCAAATCTTTCTGTGATGCAACCACGCGGATAGTCTCTCGATAGCGTTCAATAAGCTCTTCATTTATTCGATCCCATGTTCGGTGTTCGACAGATTTTCGTGCCGCTTTTTCCATCAAATCCCGAGTTGGATGCTCCGCAAGAGTGAAGACAGATTCGAGAAGTTCGTGTGCGTTGGCAGTGTCGATTAATAGCCCAGTCTTGCCGTGTTCAATGAGATCAGTTGGCCCACCGCTATCAGGTCCGACAACAACTGTTCCAGAAGCAAGTGACTCTTGGATCGCCTGACAGAAAGTTTCATGTTTACCTGTGTGAACAAATACATCAAGTGCTGCAACATAGCGAGCCAAGTCGCCACCTGCTTGGTATCCAACAAAGATCGCATTGGGAAGATCGTTCTCTAACTTGGCGCGAGCAGGACCATCACCGACGATTACCAATTGGAAATCTGGATGGCGATCTATAACTTCTAAGTCGCTAACGCGCTTTTCATTGGCAAGCCGGCCAACGTAACCAACTAAATATTTAGGTGAAGGTTTGCGCCCGCGAGTAGTTAGAAGTTCATTGCGGAACTCCGGATCAAACTTGGCAGGTTGGAAGTTTTCGATATTTACGCCGCGCTGCCAAAGCTTGACGTTATGAACGCCAGATTTTTCTAAGTCGCGACAAGCCCAAGAAGACGGAGCTAGAGTTAAATCGGTTGTCGAGTGAATTCGTGCGACCCAGCGCTTTAAAGTCGCGTGGGCAATAGTTAATCCATAGTGACGAGCAAAGCCTGCGATATCTGTTTGATAAACCGAAACTGTTGGAATTCCGGCCTTCTTTGCCAAGCGAGCGACGTAGTGCCCCAAGAAAATTGGTGATGCTAAATGGATTACATCTGGTGCAAAACCTTCGATAAAAGGTTCAAGGGTTCGCTTGGGCAAACCCATCGGAATTAACTTCTTCACATCAATACTTGGGACATGCTTAATTTTGAATCCGCAATATTCCTTGGGCGCGTTTTCGCTTTCAGGTGCGATAACCAATACTTGATGGCCTTGAGATTTGCAGAATTCCAGCAGGCGCAACACCGAGTTGGTTACGCCATTTACTTGCGGCAGAAATGCCTCGGTTACAACGAGGATTCGCAGGGCACCCGACTCTTTGGCTTCCATCATGGATGAAGGTTGAAGGTTAGAACCGACTCAAAGGAACCTGTGAGGTTAAGTGTTGGCAAAGGAAAGATGAAGTATTGGTTTAGGGTTTTTGCACTAGCGGAGGAGGCTACTGGTCGGTAACATCTGCACTATGAAGATCGCCGTATGCGTAAAGCAAGTTCCTGATTCATGGGCCGAGAAGAAGATGGTCAATGGAGTACTCGATCGCGAAAGCGTTGATGCAGTACTTAATGATCTAGACGAATATGCCGTTGAAGAAGCGCTGCGTATCGCCGAAGCGCACGGTGGCAATGAAGAAGGTGGCGCAAATACCGTCACGGTGATCTCAATGGGACCAGAACGCGCAACCGAAGCGGTTCGTAAGGCTCTCTCCATGGGAGCAAACGATGCAATTTTGGTAACCGATGGCGCGCTCGCAGGCGCAGATGCGCTCGCAACTTCAGCAGTGCTTGCCAAGGTAATTGCAGATGGGGGATACGACTTAGTTATTTGCGGAACCGAATCAACAGATGCGCGCATGAGCGTTGTTCCAGCAATGATCAGCGCGCGACTCGGTTGGGCGCAATTAACTTTTGCATCCAAGGTAACAGTTGATCCAGCAGGAACGGTATCAATCACTCGCGTTACTGAAGCCGGTGTCGATGAAATCTCTGCTGCTTTCCCTTGTGTGATAAGCGTCGTCGAAAAGATCAACGAACCTCGCTATCCATCCTTTAAAGGAATCATGGCTGCTAAGAAGAAGACTATTGAGCAGAAAGATTTAGCAGCGGTCGGAGCAAGTGCACAAAGTGCTTGGTCACAAGTAAATGATGCCACGCCTCGTCCGCCACGTGCTGCAGGTGTAAAAGTTAACGATGAAGGTAACGGCGGAGAAGCGCTAGTTAACTTCCTAGCAGAGAAGAAGTTGATATGAGCAACGTATTTATCCTCGCTGATTTTTCAGGTGATAAGGCCACCAAAACCACTGCAGAGCTAGCAACTGCAGGTGCGCGAATTGGTTCAGTAACTGCTGTTGTTTTAGCAGGGGCTGGCAAAGGCGCAGCCCTAGCGGCAACTGTCAATCAAGGACCTATTGCAAATGTGTTACTACTTGAATCAGATGACTTTGCACAATTTGGCGTTGCTGCATCAGCAGATGCACTGGCTAATTTGATTAAGGAAAAGTCGCCAGCTGCAGTATTGATCGCATCTCACGCATTCGGAAAAGAGGTTGCAGCGCGCGTATGCGTATTAACTGAATCCGGAATTATTACCGATGCCGTTGATGTTGCCGCAGATGGCACTGCAACACAGTTGGTATTTGGTGGTTCAACTACTGTTCACTCAAAGGTTTCACACGGAACACCAGTTATCACGGTGCGACCAAATAGCGTAGAAGCCGATTTAACTGCAGCTTCTCCAGCGGTAGAAAACGTAACCGCGACTATTTCAGATGCTGCAAAGAAAGCAAAGATTTCCTCTTCACAGCCACCTGTAAAGGGTGGACGTCCTGAGTTAACTGAAGCAAATATCGTTGTTTCAGGTGGACGCGGAACAAATGGCGACTTTAGTACAGTTGAAAAATTCGCCGACGAACTTGGTGCAGCAGTTGGCGCATCACGTGCAGCAACCGATGCTGGTTGGTATCCACATTCGCATCAAGTTGGACAGACCGGTAAGACCGTTAGCCCTCAGTTATATGTGGCTTGCGGAATTTCGGGAGCGATCCAACACCGCGCAGGTATGCAGACCTCAAAAACAATCGTTGTCGTAAATAAAGATCCCGAAGCCCCGCTATTTGATATCGCAGATTTCGGCGTAATCGGAGATCTCTTCAATGTATTGCCGCAGGCTACGCAGGGAATTCTGGCGAAAAAGAGTTAATTACTGAGGTCAACTAGACTGCTCCAATGAGCGTCTACCTTGACCACGCGGCAACTACGCCGATGGCGGATGCTGCAATTGCGGCGATGACTAGTTCGCTATCTAAAATCGGCAACCCTTCTTCGCTTCACACCCAAGGTCGCGCAACGCGAAAAGACGTTGAAGATGCTCGCGAAGTTATTGCTAAAGCAGTCGGTGCCCTGCCTTCCGAAATTATCTTTACTGGCTCTGGCACGGAAGCAGATAACGCAGCGATTAAAGGTTTATTCTGGAAATCTGGCAAGAAAGCTATTGTTATTAGCGCGGTAGAACATCACGCTGTTCTCGATCCAGCGCGGTGGTTAGCCGAGCATGAAGGCGCTAAAGTTATTGAGATACCTGTAAATAAAACTGGTTTGATCTATTTAGATTTCCTTAAAGATTTAGTTGCAAAGCGCGGCAATGAGATTGCGCTGATTTCAGTCATGCATTCCAATAACGAGACCGGCGTCATTCAGCCAGTTGGAGAAGTTGTAAAGATCGCTGGAGATATTCCGGTTCATACAGATGCGGTGCAATCATTTACCAAGACCCCACTTTCTTATAAAGAACTTGGTGTGACATCGATGGCGTTAAGTGCGCATAAAGTTGGTGGACCACACGGCATCGGCGTACTTGTATTGCGCCGCGCATACGAAATCCCAGCGCTTTTGCACGGTGGGGGACAAGAGCGCGAAATTCGCAGCGGAACACTTAACGCCCCTTCGATCGTTGCATTTGCGGCAGCAGTAGAAAAATCAAATTATGACGCGGCCCGCGTTGCAGCACTACGCGATCGTTTTGAAGCTGGCGTGCGCGCAGAAGTACCTGATGCTTATATAAATGGTGTCGATGCGCCGCGTTTACCAGGAATAACAAATGTAACTTTTCCCGGAACGCAGAGCGATTCACTTCTTTTACTTATGGACTCAGAAAAAGTCTCTTGCTCAACTGGGGCCGCCTGTAGCGCCGGCGTCCATCGCCCGAGCCATGTTTTGCTCGCTATGGGACATACCGAGATAACTGCGCAATCTTCACTACGCTTTTCCTGCGGAGCAACATCTACTGAAGCAGATATTGATTTCGCACTTTCGGTACTACCAACCGTTATCAATCGCGGTAGAGCGGCGGCGGCGAAGTGAAGATAATCGCAGCGATGAGCGGTGGCGTTGATTCAGCAGTTGCTGCAGCGCGTGCAGTTGAGGCAGGCCACGAAGTAATTGGCGTGCATTTAGCGCTGGCATCAAATCCGCAAAAATACCGTTCTGGTGCGCGCGGCTGTTGCACGATTGAAGATTCACATGATGCTCGTCGTGCCGCTGATAAAATTGGTATTCCTTTCTACATCTGGGATATGGCCGAAGAATTTCACCAAGGCGTAGTTGAAAACTTTCTCTCTGAATACGCCGCAGGTCGCACACCAAATCCTTGTCTGCGCTGCAACGAGAAGATTAAATTTGCCGCTGTTCTAGATCGCGCAAAGGCGATGGGCTTTGATGGTGTTGTCACAGGACATTATGCGCGCACCAAAGAAGGTCCGATGGGAAGAACTTTGCACCGTGCTATTGATCCGCTGAAAGATCAATCTTATGTTTTAGCTGTTTTAAATACTGAACAGATAAGCGGTGCGATATTTCCACTTGGCGATACCGAGAAAGTTGATATTCGAATTGAAGCGCAAGCGCGTGGTTTAGCTGTTGCCCAGAAACCAGATAGCCACGATATTTGCTTCGTTCCATCTGGTGATAATGCAGGGTGGTTGCGCGATCGTTTGGGAAGTGAAACTGGTCCGATCGTTGATCAATCAGGAACAAAGATTGGCGAACATAAAGGCGCTTACACCTACACAATTGGCCAACGCAAAGGCTTGGGGCTTACCGTTCCAACCGCTGATGGCTCGCCACGATTTGTTTTGAAGATCGAGCCAGTGACAAATACTGTTGTCGTTGGATCACGTGAAGAACTTGCGGTTAGCCAATTGCAAGGCGAGAAAACTATTTGGTGTGGTCCATCTGTAGATGAAAAACCACTTCGCGGTTTTGTTCAGGTTCGCGCACATGGCGCACCGCTAGATTGCACTTATTACTACGCCAACGGCCGCCTAGTTGCTGATCTGGATAAGCCACTACTTGGAATCGCCAACGGCCAAGCGATGGTTATTTATGATGGTGATCGTGTCGTGGGTTCAGCAACAATTTGTGAGAGCGCATGAGCAACCAAGCACGCCACCGAATTACGGAGTTAACTAACGAGATCCGCGATCACCAATTTAAATACTATGTTTTAGATGCTCCAACAATCACTGATGCACAATTTGATGCTTTATTGAAAGAGCTTGGCGCCTTAGAGGCCAAGCATCCTGAGCTCTTAGCGCCAGATTCCCCTTCACTTGGCGTTGGCGGAGGATTTGCAACAACTTTTGAGCAATACGATCACATCGAAAAGATGATGAGCCTTGATAACGTCTTTGATGCCGAAGAACTAGCTGCTTGGTTTGATCGAGTAGAAAAAGAGATCGGTGCAACTTCTTTTCTATGCGAGTTAAAGGTAGATGGTCTGGCTATTAACTTACTTTTCGAAGAGGGCCAACTAACTCGAGCGTTGACCCGCGGCAATGGGGTTACTGGTGAAGATGTAACGCTGAATGTAAAAACCATTAAGGGTTTGCCACATTCGCTTTCAGGAAAGAAAGTTCCCTCACGTATTGAAGTCCGCGGTGAAGTCTTCTTCCCGCTTGCCGCCTTTCAAGAGTTAAATGATGGGCTAGAAGAATCCGGAAAAGCGCTCTTTGCCAATCCACGTAATGCTGCTGCCGGATCTCTGCGCCAGAAAGATCCACGAATCACTGCATCACGTCCATTAAGCGTTGTTGTGCACGGTATCGGTGCACGTGAAGGCCTGACATTTACGGAGCAATCTGCAGCATATGAAACTTTAAAGGCTTTAGGGCTACCAACAAGTGAGCGCTTCAAAGTCTGTAGTTCGCGCGCCGAGGTAGAAAAGTTTATTGAGTACTACAACGAACATCGCCACGATGTAGAACACGAGATAGATGGCGTCGTTATCAAGGTTGATTCGATAGCCGATCAAGAAAAACTTGGATTTACTTCCCGTGCTCCAAAATGGGCGATTGCCTATAAATATCCTCCTGAAGAAGTCACTACAAAGTTATTGGATATAAAAGTTAGCGTTGGTCGTACTGGACGTGTAACACCTTTTGCTTATATGGAGCCAGTAAAGGTTGCTGGTTCAACCGTCACAAATGCAACCCTTCATAATGCGCAGGAAATTGAACGCAAAGGCGTTTTGATTGGCGATGTCGTAATTATTCGCAAAGCCGGCGATGTCATCCCAGAAGTCCTTGGCCCAGTCCTTGATAAGCGCACTGGTAAGGAACGGGCATTTGTAATGCCAACCCAATGTCCTGATTGTGGCTCAGCGCTGCGCGCAATAACTGAAGGCGATGTTGATATTCGCTGCCCTAATACCCAGAGCTGTCCGGCACAGTTGCGTGAGCGCATTTACTACATTGGATCGCGCGCTGCGCTAGATATCGATGTCATGGGATACGAAGCTGCAAATGCTCTATTAAATGATTCAATCATCGTTGATGAATCAGATTTGTTTAACCTTACGGCGCAAAAGTTAATGGCTTCAGAATTTTTTACCAAGAAAGATGGCACCGCTGGAAAGAATATTGAAAAGTTAATTGCCGCGCTTGAAGAGGCAAAGCAACGGCCACTCTGGCGCGTCATTGTTGCGCTCTCGATCCGCCATGTTGGACCAACGGCTGCGCAAGCGCTAGCAAATACCTTTGGCGATATACATGCGATAGCTAAGGCCAACGCAGAAGAGTTAGCCAGCATTGATGGAGTTGGAGAGACAATTGCACACTCGATTATCGAATGGTTTGCGGTTGATTGGCACCGCGAGATTATTAAAAAATGGGAGAAGGCCGGCGTATTAATGCAGTTACAAGCCACTGCCGAGCTACCACAAACTCTGGCCGGTCTCACCATTGTTGTTACTGGAGGGCTGGAAAATTTCACTCGCGACTCGATCGCCGAAACCATTACTGCGCATGGTGGAAAGCCTTCTAGTTCGGTCTCTAAGAAAACAGATTATGTGTTGGTCGGCACAGATCCTGGATCTAAATTGGCTAAAGCCCAAGAACTTGGCGTAACCGTCATTGATGAGGCGCGCTTTTTAGAGTTACTTGCGGGCCGGGGGTAGTCTGTACCCATGATTAACCAATTAGCTATGACAACCCTGGCATCTGAGTACGTGCGCGAACTCCCAGCCTCACCTGTGGCATTCGGGGTCGGAACATTTATTGTCTTTGCACTCTGCCTCTATCTCGTTCTTCGTCTTGATAAATAGCAAGTATTAAATAGAGATAATTTATTTTGGCAAAGATTGCTATCTACGGCGGAACATTTGACCCCATACATTTAGGTCACCTTCACGTAATTACCGAAATATTAAAGCGAGAAATTGCAGATCAAATTTTGTTGATTCCTGCTGGTCAGCCGCGGTTACGAGATCAAGAGCCGGTAGCCGCAGCGCAAGATCGTCGTGCCATGTGCCAAGCCGCGTTAAAAGATTTAGCTCCTGAAATTGCTAGCCGTGTAGAGGTAAATCCAATCGAGATCCTGCGATCTGGACCTAGCTACAGCATCGATACCGTGGAAGCTGTGGTGCAGACCTACCCAGAAGATCAAATACTTTTGATTTTAGGGACAGATGCCTTTAGCAAGATTGAAGAATGGCATCGCAGTAAAGAATTACAGGATATGGTCGACTTCATTGTTATCGATCGCCCCGAATTTCCAGGTTCGCCGAATTTGGATATCAACGCGCTCAACGTATCTGCAACTGCGGTACGCGCTGGTGAGATAGAAAACGTTTCACCGCAGGTAGCCGCTTATATAAAGGAGCACAACCTCTATGCCCGCAAGTAAGAGCGTAACTGAGTTAACTCAAGTAGCAGCTCGCGCTGCCGCCGAAAAATTTGGCACAGAGATGATCGCTATTGATCTTTCAGATCAAATGGTTCTCTCCGAGGTATTTCTAATCGTAACTGGTGCAAATATCCGCCAGGTTGATGCGATCGCAGATGAAGTTGAAGAAAAACTTCGCCTGATAGGTGAGAAGCCGGCTCGTCGTGAAGGAACCGATGAATGGGTCTTACTCGATTACTCAGATTTAGTTGTACACATTCAAAGTAGCGATCTGCGCCGCTATTACATGCTTGATCGCCTCTGGAATGATTGCCCAACGATTGAACTAGATGCAGTAAAGGAAAATGTGGCAGATGGCAGGTAAGAATAATCGCATTCTGCTCTGGCGACATGGCCAAACAGATTGGAACGTTGTAAACCGCTTTCAGGGACACTCTGATATCGAGTTAAATAGCGTCGGCTTATATCAAGCTGAACTTGCTGCTCCAATTATTGCGGGGATGGAGCCAACTGCAATCCTAAGCAGCGATCTTTCTCGTGCACGAGTTACCGCATCAAAACTTAGCGAGATAGTAAATATGGAAGTACTAGTTGACGAACGCTTGCGGGAGACGAATGGCGGACATTGGGAAGGTAAGACCGGCGCAGAAAATCGCGCAAATGATTTAGAAAACTTTGTACGCTGGATTGATGGCAACGATAATCCAGCCGGAACAATTGGAGAACGCCGTAGCGAAGTCGCAGCCCGCGCTAGCGCTGTTATAGATGAATTTTTAGAGGACAAAGAAAATCAGTTAGTCGTAGTTGCTACACACGGTGGAACTGCACGCTGTTTGATTGGCCACTATCTACATTTACCAATGGCGCATTGGGGAAAGATTGGCGGGCTTTCAAATGCTCGTTGGTCTATTTTGCAGACAAGTCCAAAGGGTTGGCACTTGGCCGAACATAATGCTGGCTCGATCCTAGAACCAGTATTTGGTGAAGAATCTGGCGCTGATGTGCCAGATCACGTGCGCTAGAGTTACCCTCTCGCACAGCACGGGGATATGGCGCAGTTGGTAGCGCGCTTCCATGGCATGGAAGAGGTCAGGGGTTCGAATCCCCTTATCTCCACTCAAGAAAGTCAAAAGTTATTTCAAGTAAGGAAGTAAATGTCAATCGGCGCCACTATTCCTCGGGGTTGGGACGCATCCGATCTCGGCGATTTAACTGGAAAAACATTTTTAATTACTGGTGGCACAAGCGGAATCGGTAAAGAAACTGCCCTCGAACTCGCTCGAGCCGGAGCTCAAGTAACCATCACAGCGCGCGATGCTGCAAAAGGAGCCACTGTTGTTGCTGAGATTGCTAAAGAACGGGTTGATTTTAAATTACTAGATCTTGCAGATTTATCTTCAGTTAGGAATTTTGCCAAAGAATTTACCAAGCCTGTTGACGTGTTGATTCTTAATGCAGGTGTTATGGCAACACCATTTTCGCTAACTAAAGATGGTTTTGAAATGCAGATGGGCACTAATCACTTGGGCCACTTCGCACTCGCCGGTTTGCTTCGCAAACAAATCAGCAACCGAATCGTTGCAGTGTCATCACAGATGCATCGGGCAGCCCGCGTTTCTGGCATCAACGCTGACGACCTACGCAATCGCGCCCGCGGTATCGGTGCATATAACCCTTGGTCGGCATACGCCTTGAGTAAATTGGCGAACCTACTTTTCATTCATGAATTCGAACGTCGTAGCAATCGCAATAATTGGAATATCGAAGCTGTAGCTGCACATCCTGGATATGCGGCAACTAATTTGATATCTGGAGCAACGGTGCAAGATCGCGCTGGCGCACTTGCAAATGCGTTATTTGCACAGAACGCTGCTCGGGGTGCACTTCCAACTCTCTGTGCTGCAACTTTCCCAGGACTTTATGGCGCCTCTTATATTGGCCCAGATGGATTTATGGAGATGCGCGGTAATCCAAAGCTCACCCGTGCAGCGGCAATTGCATATGACCAACAATTAGCGGCGCAGTTATGGAGCGTTAGCGAAGAATTAACTGGCGTTACTTGGGGCTAAAGCCCTATAAACTAAGTTAATGACTACTCCACGAGATGATCAAACGCATGCTGCGTATGACTTCGCCTACGTGCAAGAGAAGTGGCTTCCAGTTTGGGACAAGTTAGAGCCTTTTAAATCAGGTCGCGCCGATGATCAGCGCCCGAAAAAATATGTCTTGGATATGTTTCCTTATCCATCAGGTGATCTACACATGGGTCATGCTGAGGCATATGCACTTGGCGATGTAATCGCACGTTACTGGATCCAAAAAGGTTTTAACGTCATGCACCCAATTGGTTGGGATGCCTTTGGTCTACCAGCTGAAAACGCGGCAATTAAACGAAATGAAGACCCCCGAATCTGGACTTACGAAAATATTGCAACGCAGAAAGCATCGATGCGTCGCTATGCCTGTTCTTTCGACTGGGATCGAGTCTTTAACACTTGCGATCCCGAGTACTACAAATGGAACCAATGGTTATTTATCGAACTCCACAAGCGTGGCCTTGCTTACCGTAAAGATAGCGCAGTTAACTGGTGCCCTGGTTGCCAGACCGTTCTTGCTAACGAACAAGTAGTTGCCGGCCTTTGCGAACGTTGCGACACCGCTGTAACTAAGAAGAAGTTAAATCAGTGGTATTTCAAAATCACTGACTATGCCGATCGTTTGCTCGATGATATGAAAGAGCTCGAAGGCAAGTGGCCTGACAAAGTCTTAACGATGCAGCGTAACTGGATCGGCCGCTCTCAGGGAGCAAATGTTAAATTCGTAATTGAAGGACGCACTGAGCCGGTTACTATCTACACAACTCGTCCCGATACTTTGTATGGCGCCACCTTTATGGTTGTAGCAGTTGATTCTGAACTTGCAGCAGAGCTCGCAAGTGGAACTCCTGCAGAAACCGAATTTAAAACTTATCTTGAATCTGTAAAGGCGGCATCCGATATTGATCGCCTAGCAACTGATCGCCCAAAGAGCGGTGTTTTCTTACAGCGCTATGCAATTAACCCAGTAAATGGTGAGAAGTTACCGATCTGGGCCTCAGATTATGTTTTAGCCGATTACGGAACCGGTGCAATCATGGCCGTTCCTGCACACGATCAACGCGACTTAGATTTCGCGCGTGCTATGAAACTTCCAGTTCGTGTGGTTGTGCAGAGCGATGAAGAAGATCCGTCAGTTTCAGGTGTTGCCACCACTGGCGATGGCAAGTTGATTAACTCTGGATCGCTAAATGGTTTAAATAAAGTTGATGCAATCGCTGCGATTAATAAGCAGCTAGAAGCCGATGGTTTAGGAAACTCTGCCCGCAATTACCGTCTGCGCGATTGGCTTGTTTCACGCCAGCGTTACTGGGGTACGCCAATCCCAATCGTTCACTGCGATAAGTGCGGCGAAGTTGCAGTTCCTGCAGATCAGCTACCACTTACCCTGCCCGATGCTAAAGGACTTGACTTAAAGCCAAAGGGCCAATCACCACTTGCTGCAGCAACTGATTGGGTAAATACAACTTGCCCAACGTGTGGTGGAGCGGCGCTGCGCGATACCGACACCATGGATACCTTCGTAGATTCTTCTTGGTACTTCTTGCGCTATCCATCATCTACCAACCACAACGAACCTTTCTCGCGCGCCGATATTGATACCTGGTTGCCAGTTGATCAATATGTCGGCGGTGTAACCCATGCGATCTTGCACCTGCTTTATTCACGCTTCTTCACAAAAGTCCTACATGACATCGGGATGCTCGGTTTTACCGAACCATTTACGCGCCTACTAAATCAAGGCATGGTGGTTATGGATGGATCTGCGATGTCTAAATCTCGTGGCAACTTGGTGCGCCTTTCTGATGAACTTGAAAACCATGGCGTTGATGCGATCCGTTTATCAATGGTCTTCTCAGGTCCGCCTGAAGATGATGTTGATTGGGCAGATGTTTCACCATCTGGTTCAGTTAAATTCTTAAGTCGTGCCTGGCGTTTATCTGGTGATGTAACCTCAAAGCCAGGTGTTGATTTTTCAACTGGCGATGTAGCGCTTCGTAAAGCAACTCATAAAGCGTTGCACGATGCCGCATTTGCAGTTGAATCATTCCGCTTTAACGTGGCAGTAGCCCGCGTCATGGAACTTGTAAATGCAACACGTAAGGCCATTGATTCAGGTCCAGGTGCTGCAGATCCCGCGGTGCGTGAAGCAGTTGAAGCGATTTCGATCATGCTCTCACTTGTTGCGCCATTTACCGCAGAAGAAATGTGGGAGCGCCTAGGGCATAAACCTGCGATTGCAACCGCCGGTTGGCCAGTTGTGGATGAAAAGTTATTAGTTGCAGATGCAGTAGAAGCCGTAATTCAGATTAATGGCAAGATCAAAGAGCGCATTGAAGTCCCGCCAACCATCACTGATGCTGAGATTGAGGCTTTGGCACTTGCCCATCCAACTATTGCCGCCGATTTAAATGGAGTAACACCTAAGAAAGTTATTGCGCGCGCTCCAAAGATCGTCAATATCGTTATTTAAATCGTTATTTAAACCTTTATTTAGCCACAGCCTTACTCGCCTTTTCAAAAATTAAAGAATTAGCCGAGCACAATCTGGGCCATGAATTCCATACGTGAAAACTTTCGCTCCTGGTGGAGCCATATCTCCTTCACCTCGCCCCAGAAACGCTCACTCCTAGCGCTCTCTGCAATCGTTGTTGCCACATCTGCATTCTTTGTTGTTCGCGGAACATCACAAGAAATTGAAATTCTCGCTCCCGAATTAACTTTGGTGAAGAGCGTTTCCCAGGTAACCGTTGATGTTGCTGGGGCGGTAACAAATCCTGGCGTTTATTCGCTACCTATTAATTCGCGAGTAATTGATGCCATCAAAGCTGCAGGAGATACTTTAAAAGGCGCAGATTTATCAGATATAAACTTGGCACGAGTAATCAAAGACGGCGAGCAGGTTTATATCTACCCACCACAAAAATATTCACAAAACGGTGATGCTGCTGCTCGCGTATCGCCGCAACGCTCCAAAGCTAAAGCCACCGGTCCTATTGCACTAAATCGTGCTAGTGCAAAGGAGCTAGAAGCTTTAGATGGCATCGGACCAGTTCTTGCCGCGCGAATAGTTGCCTATAGAAAATTAAATGGTCCATTTCTTACAATCGAAGATCTCTTGAAGGTATCTGGAATTGGTGTCGCAAAGTTTGGACAATTTAAGGAGAAGTTACGCGTCTAATCGATTACCGCGCTCTGACACTTGGTGGCGCGGTCTGGATTGGTGCACTTAGCCAAAGTTGGATGGCGCCTTGGAGAATCTCCGCTGGCGCCATCTGCCTGGTTCTATTTGCCGTCTCTCAGAAGAAGCGGCGAATTATTGTCTTGGTAATTGCGCTGGCACTGGGTTCGGTTGTGATGTCGATGCGTCAACAGAGCCTAGAAAGTAGCGCTATTTCTAATTACTTCGAGGACACTACAGAGGTAACTGCGGTTATAACCACCGATCCGCAGCGCACTGCAAAACGCGTTACCGGACAAAACTTTCTGCCACCTAGCTTTACTTTTTTAGCATCGGCTCGCCAAATAAATGGCAGCGCTGGTGAATACAGATTGCGAACTCCTGTGAGAGTTATTACCTCTGATAAGGGCGTGGTTGGTCTTTTGCCAGGTCAGCAGATTTCATTTAGCGCTAAGGTTTTAAAGAGCAAAGAGTCGCGCGTAGGCGCTTTGCTAATTTCGCGGAGTGATATCAGAACTTTGCAAGAAGCCAGTACTTGGGCGAAATCACTGGCAGAAATCCGTTTGGGTTTACGAAAGGCCAGCGGGATCGGTGATGGCGCCTCGCTGATTCCCGGGATGGTTTTGGGGGATACCTCACTACAAAGCGATCAATTTAAAAGCGATATGCGCAGATCAGGGTTAACTCATCTAGTTGCAGTTAGTGGCGCCAACTTTGCGATTGTTTCTGCTTTTGTTTTATGGTGCATGCAATTTCTATTTCGTAGCATGCGCTTTCGCATCATCGCAACTGCAATTGCACTTATCTGCTTCATTGCTTTGGTACGCCCATCACCATCTGTTCTACGCGCTGCTGCGATGGCTGCAGTGCTGCTAATTGCTTACGGCACCAAGCGTGGTGCCGACTCATTACCAGCGCTTGGTTTTGCAATTGCAC
>JBEAMT010000033.1:0-3183 GCA_041165825.1 Actinomycetota bacterium
ATCTGCAGATAGTTAACGATCCGGGTAAGGCATATGCGCTCTATGGCGCTATCGCCGCAATCCTTGGATTGCTTGCATCGCTCTTTGGAAGGCGACGTCGTATTTGGATCAGGATCACACCTTCTGGAGTTGTGGAAGTAGCAGGGCTAGCCAAGAATGGTGCCCCAGGGCTTGAGAAAGAACTCGCTCTGTTAACTGCGCATATGAGAGATGAGAAGTAATGCAAACTACTTGGGCATATATTTCTAATTACTCTATCTATTCTGCAATGGCGGTCTTCGCACTCTCTTTCTTAGCGCACGCCTTTGAAACTGCTTGGGCAGTTCGCTCGCCAGAGCTCGCCGATAGCGCAGCTGGCAATACTCTAAAAAGAACTTTTGATTACACCCGAACCGAACGCGCCGCAAGAATTGCAACGGCGATGATGGTTTTAGCTTTTCTTCTTCTATTCGTTGGCGTGGTCGCGCGCGGACTTTCTAACGGCCATGTTCCGTGGGGAAATATGTATGAATTCTCAATCACTGGCGCGCTGGCCTTTACAGGTGCATATCTAGTCGCGCTTCGTAAACACGATTTACGTTGGCTGGGACTCTTTATCTCAATCGCAGCTTTGTTAACTTTAGGAACTGCAATTACTTTGCTTTATCGCGATAGCGCTCCGCTAGTTCCAGCGCTTAAATCAACTTGGTTGGTAATCCACGTTATCGCCGCAATTATTTCAGGTGGAGTCTTCTTGCTTTCCAATGTAATTGCTGGAGCATTTCTTTACTTGGATTCAATGGAGCGACGTGGTGGACGTAAGCCTTGGGCGAAACGTCTTCCGGAATTAGAGACTTTAGATCAACTCTCTTACCGACTTGTTGCATTTGTCTTTCCACTTTGGACCTTCTCGGTAATCGCAGGTGCAATTTGGGCCGAGAGCGCATGGGGTCGTTACTGGGGCTGGGATCCAAAAGAGACTTGGGCCTTTATTACTTGGGTTGCCTATGCCGCATATCTACATGCGCGCGTAACTATTGGTTGGCGTGGACGTCGCGCAGCATGGCTCTGCTTATTTGCTGGCTCAACATTTCTATTTAACTATGTATATGTAAATGTTTGGGGAACAGGCAAGCACACTTACAGCGGGCTTTAAGCGCTAGTAATTAAAGGCGACGTAGGAAATCTGGGTCGTCATCCGGCGGCAAGATGCGGCGCTTTGGTGGACGTGGTCCTTTATCTTTGCGGACGCGACCAACGATTAGATAGGCAATCGAACCAAGCGTTGAGAAGAATAAAATGATTAACAGCCAACCCCACTTAGGAAGTTTTTTAATCTGGGTTTCATCACGCCTTGCGCAATCAATAAATGAATAAAGTGTTAACGCAAGAGAGGCGATAACTATGAGTGCTTGCAATCTGAGCATGGGTAGAGTCTAGCGAAAGTTAGAGAACTAGGCCGAGTGCAAAAAGGAGCGCGAATATAAGTTGCACCTGACCCGTTTTTGCAAGATATGGAATCAGCGCTGCACCGCTGGTGCCAGACCAGATCGCCTTAGCCAAGGGAAGAGTTAGCGGCAGAGCCAGCAGAGTTAGTAGCGCAAATGGCTGAAAAGTGAGGAGTGCAAAAAGGTGGGCTGAAATTAAAAGAGATATGTAAAGGATCCGTGCACCTCTATCTCCCAGGCGTACCGCCATGGTGCGTTTTCCAACCAGCTCATCCTGAGCGCGATCTCGTAAATTATTGATAACCAAGATTGCGCATGAGAGTGATCCCATAGGAACTGCGATTACAAAGATCTGAAGGTTTAACTCTTCGGTCTGCACAAAGTAAGTACCAACGGTTGCCACAATTCCGAAGAAGAGAAAAACTGAAATCTCACCTAACCCGCGATAGCCATATGGATTAGCACCACCGGTGTATCCCCAAGCGGCTGCAATAGCTAGCGCGCCAACTGCAATTAACCACCATGAACTTTGAATCGCTAGGACGAGTCCAGCAATCGCTGCGACCAGAAAAGATATGAAAGCGGCGTTCTTCACAGACTTTGCAGAGGCAAGTCCGCTGGCAGTTAAGCGGATTGGCCCAATTCGTGAATCATCGGTGCCCCGAATTCCATCGGAGTAATCGTTGGCGTAATTAACACCTACCTGGAGTGAAAGGCTAACTATGAGCGCCAGTAACGCTGCAACTGGCTGCCAATCTTCTCGGGCATATGCCGTTGCAATAAGCACCGGTGCAATTGCTGCAGGAAGTGTGCGCGGGCGCGCTCCGATGACCCATTTGTTAGCCATTTTTTACCTCTGCCGCAATCTGCGCGAGTTTGCTGCGATCAATCTTGCCCAGTGAGGTGCGTGGAATTTCAGATAAATAGATGAAGTTCTTAACTTTGGCTGCTCGAGAAATTTGTGAGGAAAGATATTCATTGATCGCGGATTGATCTGGCTTAACTTCTCCAGCAATTGCTAACTGCAGCGATTGTCCCCATTGTGAATCTGCAACTGCAAATGCCGCACAATCAACACCTGAGAAAGTATTTGTAATCAACTTCTCAACTTGGGCTAGGGAAATATTTTCACCGCCTGAAATAATTACATCATCACTACGTCCGGTGACAACTAATTTGCCATCTTCGATATGACCAATATCCGTTGTTACAAAATAACCATTACGGATTCGCTCGTTCCAAGCTTCGGGTGCATTTAAGTATGTTGTTGCCAGAGATTTACTTGCGATCGAAATAACGCCAACTTCATCAATCTCAAATTCAGTACCATCAAGGGGCGTGCCGTCATAGATACAGCCGCCACAAGTTTCGGTCATTCCGTAGGTTTCAATCACGTTGATACCGGCATCGCGCGCAGCATTGCGAAGTTCTGCCGACATCGCAGCGCCACCTACTAAAACCGCTTGTGCTGAGATCAAATGCTCAAGTAAATCGTTGTCACCATTTAAGGCGCGAAACAACTGAGTTGGAACAACGGCAGTGAAATCAGCAAAAGGATATTTACCGCTGACTTCGCGTGCATCGATCGGAACAGTTCCGAGCTCCATACTTCTAACCAAGACATTGATTCCCGCAATATGCGTTAGTGGCAACAAAAGCGACCAGATCTGTCCTGGCTTTGCACCAACAAACTTATTTGCACTCTTGGCACTTTCTAATAGCGCACTTGCAGAGAGCCCAACTTCTTTAGCTTGGC
>JBEAMT010000034.1:0-4662 GCA_041165825.1 Actinomycetota bacterium
TTAGGAACAACGTCTACGAAGATACGGATTCCGGCTTCATGTAATTTTGCGAGCATTTCGTCAAAGTCGGCGAGCGTTCCGAGTTTTGGATCAACATCTCGATAATCATCAACGTCATATCCACCATCAACAAGAGCTGATGGATAGAAAGGTGATAACCAAACTGCATCAATGCTTAGCGAGGATAGGTAATCAATCTTTGAGGTGATGCCCTTGATATCGCCGAGTCCATCGCCGTTGGAGTCTTTAAAAGAGCGTGGGTAGATCTGATAAACAACAGCCTGGCGCCACCAATTTTCATCTTTCGATAAAGACATTTTTCTCTTTCTATCGTTGTTATTTGACTGCGCCAGCTGAGATGCCAGCGATGAATTGCTTCTGCAGAACTAGATAGAAGATCACGATCGGAATTACTGCAAGAACTAATCCCGCCATCGCCTGTCCGTATTCAATGGAGTATTGGCCATAGAAGAGATAAGTAGATAACGGCAACGTCTGCGTCTCATTTGTTAGAACAAGGCGCGGCAATAGGAAGTCATTCCAAATCCAAAGCGCGTTGATGATGGCAACTGTAGCGGTAATTGGACGCATCATTGGGAAGATAATTCTCCAGAACGCAACCATGTCGGATGCTCCATCAATAGCTGCTGCTTCATCGATCTCAGTTGGGATATTTGAGATAAACCCGTGATACAAGAAGGTCGACAGAGCGACACCGAAACCGATATAAAAGAAGATCAGCGCACCGCGATTGTTCCAAGATACAAATTGAGCAAAGCGCGCCATAAACGGAATCATCAGAGCTTGGAATGGCACGATCATCGAAGCAACAAGTACCAAGAAAATGTACTTCGAAAGTTTATTTTTAGTTCGAGCCAAGTAATAAGCCAGCATCGATGAAAAGATGATTAGTAGCGAAACGCTAAAGACGGTAATAATGATTGAGTTTGTTAGCGATCTAAAGAAGTTCATCTTGGTATAAGCCTGCTGGAAGTTTTCCCAAGTGATCGAAACTGGAAGCGCCAGCGGGTTACCCAAGATGTCATATTTGAGCTTAAGTGAGTTAACAAAAACTAGAAAGAATGGGAAAGCGTAGGCAAAAGCTACGGTAATACCAACAATAAAGGTGGCGCGCTTTCCCCAACGAGCACGTGTATTCATCGCTGAACCTCGTATCTCTTGGAAACCGATACTTGAACCAGGGCTGCAAGTGCAACGATTATGAACATCACAACAGCCTTAGATTGGCCGGTGCCGAAGTTTCCGTTAGCAAAAGCATCTTGGAAGATGTGTAGAGAAATCAACTCGGTAGTGCGGAACGGGCCGCCGCCAGTTAAGGCTACGTTTACGTCATAAGCCATAAATCCACTGCGCAACGTTAAGAAGAGCGCGATCGTAAATGCTTGCGCCATCAAAGGAATTTTGATTGTTAAAAGTGTGCGCAGGGGTGAAGCGCCATCGATCTGTGATGCCTCGAGTACATCGTTTTCAATAGAGACCAGGCCGGTGATGTAAACAATCATCATGTAGCCTGATGATTGCCAAACGGTGACGATAATCAGCGCCCAAAACGCTTTATTTGTATCTTGCAGCCACGATTGTTTGAAAATTTCCCAATCGTATTTATTTGCCAGGGCAACTATTGCGCTATTGAAAATAAACTGCCAAATCACGCCTAGTACTACACCACCGACAAGGTTTGGAACGAAAAAAAATGTTCGTAAGACATTTCTGGTGCGCAGTTTTGAGGTAACGATCAGCGCTAGACCAAAGGCAACGACGTTTACTAAAACTAACGAAACAACTACAAAAAGCGCAGTAAATCTCAGAGTGGACCAAAAAGTCGCATCTTGAAAAGACTCTGCATAGTTACTAAATCCAACAAGTTTGTTTACTTCAAAACCATCCCAATCTGTGAATGTGTAATAAACACCATTTACAAAAGGAACAATTAAAACAATGGTGAAGATGGCTAGAGGAATTCCAGCGAACTTAAAGAATTTCTTTGTTGCTCGTGTCTTTTTCACTAGAACCTCCTTCGCCTTCTAACTATTTCAGCAAATAGCTTTTAAGAAAAGCCATCCTGAGGCGGAATTTTCCGCCCCAGGATGGCTTTATTTACTTTTTATTAACTTGACTGGTTAAGCGAAATTACTTCGCTTCTCCACGCCAAGTCTTTGTTGAGCCCTTCCATGCATCTTGAATCGCCTTAGCAAGGTCAGCTGCGCTGATCTTGTCGGTGAAGTACTGCTGCATAGATACCTTTCCAACAGTCTCTTGGAGACCTGCTGGGTAGTAGGTGTTGATCCACTCAAGTGTCTTACCAGCTTGTACAAACTTCGCGATATCGCGAGCCATGCTTGTAGCTGGTTGAACCTTGAAGCCCTTGTAAACAGGAATGAATCCCATTCCACCTTCAGTTACAGGATCAGCAACGAAGCGCTGTCCGGTTGGTGATGTGTAGAGCCATGTGAGGAAGTCGATTGCTCCATCGCGCTCAGCCTTAGTTGACTGCTGTGCATCGATCATGAAGTAACCAGGTACACCAACTGGAATTGAATCGTTTCCGTATGTTGATGCTGTTGTGCCTGTTGGAAGAGGCATGATTCCGAAATCGGTGCCCTTTGCAGCAGTCATCAAGTTTGGCTCAGTCCAGTTTCCTTGGAACATGAATCCGAAGTCTCCGCTTGCAAGAGCTGCAATTGAAGCATCGTATTCAGTGTCTGTGAGGTTAGCTGGTGATCCGTTGTACTTCTTTAGAAGATCGTATGTTGCAAGCCAGTTCTTGAATGCTGGGTCTGCTGAAAGATTCTTCTTTCCATCTGAAAGCTGATCTAGAACCGCTAGACGTGCTTCGTGTGTCTTACCAGCGTTTGCATGGTAGATGTTTGTGAAGTGTGCACCAAGTGACCACCAGATTGCTGAGAAGTGAAGTGGCTTCTTTCCAGCTGCTTGGAGCTTCTTGAATGCTGCTTCTAGATCTGTGCGTGTCTTGATCTTTGTTACATCGATACCTGCAGCCTTGATGACCTTCTTGTTATAGAGAAGTCCGAATGCTTCAGCTGTTGATGGAACACCAACTTGCTTTCCGCCAACTTTTGCAGCTTCAAGAAGTCCCGGTGAAACAAGCTTTACAAGCTTAGTTCCCTTCCAGTCCATGACCTTGTCAGCCATGTCAGGAATCTCTTGAAGTGTGTACATGATTGTTGGAGCATCCTTGGCAGCGTACTTAGGTGTTACGTTCTGAAGGAATGTGAGGTTGCGATCGCCTGCGATTGACTTAAGTGTGTAGCAGTTTTGGCTCTTGTTGTAAGAAGCAACTGCAGCCAAGAACTGGTCTTGGATTTCAGGCTTGATTGTTCCGAGCATTGTTACGGTTGTCTTCTTTGCACATGTTGCAGCTGATGCTGTTGGCGCTACTGAAACAAGTGAAAGTGCAACTGCTGAAGCGGCAAGAACCACTCCAAGCTTTGTCTTCTTCATATATTTCCTCTCAAGGGGCAGCCGGCAGAGAGTTACCGACTGTTTCGTGGCGAAAAAATACCCGATCCGATAAATTGAAAACGGGAGAAAAGGGTTGATGGACGTAACGATGTAATGACATTTTTCAGGGTTTTTGCAGGTTTTTACAGTGCCAGGCGAGGGTTATCGGCGTGGCGCGATGGCCCGAACTTCGATAGATCGAGGCGGCTGGCACCCCTTGGCATTCTCGAAGGTAACGCTTCGGCTGGCCCCCGTCAGGAATAACAAATCCGTTATAACAAGGGTTCCGCCTGCCGCAAAAATTTCTACAGATGCGCGGTCAACAAGTGCGTAGATATCAATAATTTTTTCGTCGTTTGCAACCGGAGCGCTATGAATCTGACTCGAAGGAAGATTACCCCAAGCTTTGCTGCGATCTACAAAGATAGATTTGCTTTTCGCATCGAATCCGAATTCAAAATAACTTCCGCCTTCGCCTACAACGCGAAGTCTGGTTGAGAGACCTTCACTTGTCGAAATAGTTGTCTTTATTTGTAAAAGCTCAGCCTTACCTCCAGCAAAAATTTTTTCGCCGAGGTACTTATCCAACTCAGGGACTGGGTTTGCTGCGAGTGAAAGTTTTCCATCTTTAGAAATCAGCGAAAGTTCGCGTGGGAGAGTCATCGCTCCACGAAATGGTTCAGTCGGAAAGTTGTGTGCGTATTCCCAGTTGTTCATCCATCCAATAAAGATGCGACGTTGATTTGGTGCATCATTAAAAGTTACGCCTGCATAATTATCGCGGCCGTAATCAAGCCAACGAGTATTAACTTCGTCTGCTATAAATTCTTTTCCGTTCCAGTTACCGATAAAATATTGGGTTCCAGATCCGCCGGTTAAGCCACCTGGATTAATTGAAATAAGTAGCACCCATTTAACTTTGCTTTCATCTCCATCAACAAATAAAGGAAATAAATCTGGGCACTCCCAATCGCCATCAGCAGCGCCTGCAGGGCCAAAGTCACTTAAGTGCACCCAATTAATTAGATTCTTAGATGAATAAAAGGAAACTTTTCTAGCTTTAGGTAAAACAACTGTCATTAACCAGGATTCGGTTTTTCGATCCCAGGAAACTTTTGGATCGCGGAAATGATCAAGCCCTATGTCAAGAACTGGATTTCCCTCATATTTAACCCAAGT
>JBEAMT010000035.1:0-3352 GCA_041165825.1 Actinomycetota bacterium
TTGGCCAACACCGCAATCTCAACGTGGTTACTCGCGATGGAGATATAGTCACATCATCCCGAGCTCGTGGTGGATCAACATCTTCATCCTCTTTGATTGAAATCCAAGCTCTCATCTCGGAACTTTCTAAGAAGTTAGAGGATCTCAATCACAATTGTGACCGACTCAAATTTGAAATCTCTTCTGCAGCAACTGAAGTTGAAACAAAACAAGGAAACTTTGACGCTGCGCTCTCCAAGCTCAATGAATCTGATGCTCGTATTGCCGCTCTCACCGAGCAACTTGCGGTATCTGGTCAGAACATAAAATCGGCACTGGCTGAGGTTGATCGTTTAACAACCGCGATAAGCGAGGCAACCGCGGCCAAATCAAGAGATGAGAATGAATTAACAATCGCTTCGCACCAGTTGCAACAACGAGGAGATATAGCTGAACCAGATCATTCCAAAGCTGAGTTATTGCGAAACCAAGTATCGGCTGCACGAACTGCAGAGGTCGAAGCTCGTCTGGCTGTGCGAACATCCGAAGAACGAGTCACTTCTATCGCTGCGCGCGCGCAAGCTTTAGAAGAGTCAGCGCGCGCAGAGCGAGAAGCTTCTGAGCGTGCGGTTTCAAGACGCGGAGCACGAGCACGCGGCGCTGTAATCTCTCAAGCAATTGCAGAGGCGGCGTATGAGGCGCTCATTCATATTGAACGCTCCATTGCAAAAGCTTCAGCCGAACGTGCTCGACTTGAAGCCAATCGAGCAGAACGTGAAGGAGAAACTCTTTCTGTTCGCTCTCGCAGTAGAGAACTTACTCAGGAACTTGATCAACTAACTTCGAGCGTTCACCGTGATGAAATTGCCCGGGCTGAGCAGCGAATGAGAGTTGAAGCTCTGCAGACAAAGGCGGTGGAAGAGCTCGGAATCGACATTCCAACGCTGATTGGCGAATACGGCCCAGAAAATGATGTGCCAACCTTTATTGAAACTGACTCAGGTGAAGTTGTTGCTACCGAACTTATTCCTTATCGTCGCGATCAACAAGAAAAGCGCCTAGCGTCTGCAGAACGTTCCTTAAATCTATTGGGCAAGATTAATCCGCTTGCTCTTGAAGAATATAACGCGCTGGAAGAGCGACTTAAATTCTTAGCTGAGCAACTAGAAGATTTGAAGCGCACAAAGAAGGATTTGCTCGACATCATCAAGGAAGTTGATGATCGTGTACAGCAAATCTTCATGGAAGCCTACGAAGATGTAGCTGAGCATTTCAAAGATATTTTTGCTCGCCTCTTTCCTGGCGGAGATGGAAAGCTCTTTTTAACCAACCCCGATGATCTGCTTAATACTGGAGTTGATGTTGAAGCGCGCCCACCTGGAAAGCGAGTGAAGCGTCTCTCTCTTCTTTCAGGTGGAGAGAAATCACTTACGGCAGTCGCATTGTTGGTTGCGATTTTTAAATCTCGACCGAGCCCGTTCTATGTGCTTGATGAGGTGGAAGCTGCGCTCGATGATGTTAACTTAGGTCGCCTTCTTACAATCCTCGAGGAACTTCGCGAGAGTTCTCAGCTCATCATTATTACGCACCAGAAGCGAACTATGGAGATTGCAGATGCGCTTTATGGTGTCACCATGCGTGGTGACGGTGTTACTGAAGTTATTTCACAGCGTTTACGTGAATCTGAGACTGCTTAACGCTTCGCATTACGATGGGTTTATTCAATCGCTTAATCGCCAAAGTTCGCGGAACCTCTGCTTCTTCATCACTTGATTGGAAGGAAATTGAAGTTGAGTTACTGGCCTCAGATTTAGGACCCTCGCTGGTTGCCGAAATCGTGAATTTGGCAAAGACGCTGCGCGCAGACGATGTTGAATCAGCGATTAAAGAGATTTTACGTTCCAAACTCTCTAGGAAGAGTCGTTCGCTTGCTCATGACCAAAAGACTAATGTGGTCCTAATTGTTGGAGTGAATGGAACAGGAAAAACGACCTCCGTTGCTAAATTAGCGTCACTCTTAAAAGCATCTGGATCTTCGGTAGTTTTAGGCGCAGCAGATACATTTCGAGCTGCCGCGGTTTCACAACTGCAAACATGGGGAAGCCGCATTGGAGCACAAACCATCAGCGGTAAGGAAGGGTCTGAACCGGCAGCTGTCGCGTTTGATAGCGCAAAACTAGCGAGCGAAGCGAACGCTGACTACCTCATTATCGATACAGCTGGACGTCTTCACAATAAGAACGATCTGATGGCCGAGCTTGGAAAAATTAAGCGAGTTGTCGAAAAAGTTCTTCCAATCAGTGAAGTGCTGCTTGTGATTGATGGTACAACTGGTCAAAATGGATTAGCTCAAGCAAAAATTTTCAGCGAAGCAGTAGATGTCACAGGAATTATCGTGACAAAGCTTGATGGCAGCGCCCGTGGAGGAGTAGCGCTTGCCATAGAGAACGCCTTGGACATCCCGATTAAGTTCATTGGCACAGGCGAAGGAGAAGCCGATTTTTCCACCTTTGAGCCTGAACGTTACATAGATGGACTTCTGGCCTGATTTCTGGCCAGATTTGCGACCTGGCGTAACTCACTTGTAACAAAAGTAGCCCTTTTGTGACCACTTCTTAACCTTTCAAGCCATCTGACGTAACCCTGCCGAGGCACCTTTTACCCATCTCAACGGCGAGTTCTGCACTTATCGTGAAATGGATTAAAGATGGAAGAGATAGTTCTCAATGGCGGTGATACCGCTTGGATGTTGGCAAGTACAGCACTAGTACTTCTTATGACGCCTGGGTTGGCATTCTTCTACGGCGGCATGGTTCGCACTAAGAGCGTGCTTAACATGATGATGATGTCGATGGTGACAATCGGAATCGTCAGTGTGCTTTGGGTAATTTACGGTTTCGAAATTGCATTTGGTCACAAAGCAGATTCTCCTTGGTATGGAGGAATTGGGCTCAGTGGTCTAGGAAGCTCCGTGAATGATTTTGCAAACAATGGTGGCATTTATCCAATTCCACTTTTAGTCTTTGCAGCATTCCAATTAATGTTTGCAATTATCACCCCAGCGCTAATTTCAGGCGCTATTGCAGATCGCGCAAAGTTTTCAGCATGGGCGCTCTTCGTGGCGCTCTGGTCCACCATCGTCTATTTCCCAGTTGCTCACTGGGTCTTTGCATTTGGTAACAAGGTTGGCGATACGGTCACTGGCGTTGGCTATCTTGCGGGTAAGGGCGTTCAAGATTTTGCCGGTGGAACCGCAGTGCACATCAACGCAGGTGCAGCAGGTCTAGCGCTTGCAATAATTCTTGGAAAGCGAATCGGCTGGCGCAAAGAATCAATGCGTCCACATTCACTTCCGCTCGTCATGTTAGGCGCA
>JBEAMT010000036.1:0-7525 GCA_041165825.1 Actinomycetota bacterium
TCGCATGGGCGATGGGCGAAATACCAATCCTGCTTGCACTGGTAGCAACATTTATTCAATGGATGCGTGATGACTCTCGCGAGACTAAGCGCATCGATAGAAATGAAGCGCGCTTAGCGGCCATGGGTGAACCTGATGAACTTGCTCAATACAATGCATACTTAGCTTCCCTTGCAGAGCAAGACCGAGAAAGAAAAGATAGAGGATCACGATGAGCGCGAACGATCTTTACGCACTTCCATCTGAGTACAACGATTTACGTGAAAGTGTTCGCGCGCTGGCTGAAAATGAGATTGCTCCACATGCCGCAGCGGTAGATGAAGACCATCGCTATCCGCAAGAAGCTGCCGATGCACTCCTGAAAGCCGGTCTCAGCGCGGCACATGTTCCAACTGAATTTGGCGGAGAAGGCGCAGATGCACTTGCCGTAGTAATTATCATCGAAGAAGTAGCCCGAGTATGTGGTTCTTCTTCGTTGATTCCCGCAGTTAATAAACTGGGATCGCTTCCCTTGATGCTAAGTGGAAGTAAAGAGCAGAAAGCGAAATGGTTACCCCAGTTAGCCAAAGGAAAAGGTTTTTCTTACTGTCTCTCTGAATCTGAAGCTGGCTCTGATGCGTCAGCCCTTAAGACAAAGGCAGAGTTAAAAGATGGATCCTGGGTAATTAATGGAAGTAAGAAATGGATTTCAAACGCTGGTGTATCTGAGTTCTATACTGTCATAGCGCAGACCGATCCAAGTAAAGGATCTAAAGGAATAACCGCCTTTATCGTAGAAAAATCTGATCCCGGAGTTTCCTTCGGAGCTCCAGAGAAGAAGATGGGTTTCCGCGGATCTCCAACTCGTGAAGTTTATTTCGATAACGTGACAATCGGAGATGATCGCCGAATCAGCGAAGTCGGCGCAGGTTTTGCACTTGCGATGGATACTTTGGATCACACTCGTATTACCATCGCCGCGCAGGCTTTAGGCATTGCGCAAGGCGCCCTAGATGTTGCAACTAAGTACTCACACGAACGTAAACAATTCGGTAAAGAGATCTTTGATTTCCAAGGTGTGCAATTTATCCTGGCGGATATGGCGATGAATATCGAAGCAGCTCGTCAATTAACTTATGCTGCTGCGGCACGAAGCGAGCGAGGCGATAAAGACTTGAAATTCTTCTCCGCTGCCAGCAAAACTTTCGCAAGCGATATTGCAATGAAAGTAACGACAGATGCAGTGCAGGTCTTGGGCGGATATGGCTATGTCTCTGATTATCCAGTCGAGCGTATGATGCGTGATGCTAAGTTGACTCAGATTTATGAAGGAACAAATCAAATTCAACGAATTGTTATGGCGCGCAATCTGCCAAAAGGCTAGATAAATCTAAGAATTAAATCTAAGAATTAAATCTGGTGTTGCTGCAGCGTTTAGCGGCATGTCAAAGTCTTCGCGCGGTAGATCTACGCTAGAGATCTCATCTGGATGGATTAATCCGATGCTCCAGGCTGAAAGTTTTGCAAGCGCCCGATCATAGAAACCTCCGCCTTGTCCTAAGCGATAGCCAGATCTATCAATACGCAGTGCGGGAACAACAACAAGTTCAATCATTGCGAGATCGGTAAGTGCTGGCCCGGGAGGCTCTAATAGATTTTTTGATAAATTACTTGGAACAAGTTGGTCACCAGCTCCACTCCAACGAACCCATTCAAGATTTTCTCCATTGACCCTTGGTAGATAAAGTTCTTTTCCGCTCTGCAATAACGCTTGATTTAGCTCTTGCGTACTAGGTTCATCACCATAAGAGATATAACTGGCGATGACTTTCGCCTTAGAAAATTCTGAAGATGTAGAAAGGTATGAGAAAGAGTGATCTAGATATCTCTCGCGTCGTTCAAATCGGTAACGAGTGCGAAGTTCAGACTTCTCGCTCGCTGCACTCATCTAAATCCCCAATTATCTACTGCACTAGAAGTATTGTTTCCGATTATGTCAGACCGCACTCGCGTAGATGAGTTCCTTTCCTCGCTATTAGCGATCTGTCGACCACTTGAAGCCTTCGAGATGTCACTTTTAGATGCGCATGGCGCAACGCTTGCCGAAGACATTTATGCCGGAGAACGCCTGGTCCTAAAATCTGGATCAAGAATTCGTTCCACACAGATTGGCCTTGCCGCATCAATCGGGCGCGATCACTTACCAACTCGCCCACATCCTCGCGTTGTAGTTCTTTCAGCAGGCCCTGATTTAGTTGAGCCAGGTAGAGAGCTAAAGGCTGGAGAAGAGTACGAAACTAATTCATGGTTATTAACCACTGCAGTACGCGAAGTTGGTGCTGTTGCATATCGCGTCCACACAATCCCTGATGACGAATCACAACTTCAGGCGGTAATTGAAGATCAGTTAGTGCGAGCTGATTTGATAATAATTAGCGGAGAACGACATGATGATTCATTTGATTTGATCACTCGCACACTTTCGGCGATGGGCGAAATTACAACTGTCGATATGGCTATCGAATCTAGTGGGCGCCATAACTTTGGAGTAATCGGCCCCGATAAAACTCCGGTTGTTACTTTGCCGGGTGATCCTGTTGCTGCATATATTTCTTTTGAGCTCTTTATTCGCCCGATGATTCGCACAATGCTTGGCGCCGCAACAATCCATCGTCCATCAGTAAAAGCAAAGCTTGAAAAAGCGATCACCTCATCTGGTGGATATCGCAGCTATATTCGAGCCGTCTTATCCGAAGATGGAAAATCAGTCCTTCCTTTACTTTCGCAGGGTTCTAGCGCGCAGGATGAACAAGCAACACTCTCGGATGCAAATGCCTTTATTGCGATCCCCGAAGGTGATTCAAATATCGCTGCGGGAAGCGATGTAACTGTTGTCGTGCTCGAACGCCGTTATATATAAAGGTAGATAAAGGTTGAAAAATGTCTGAGCACTGGCCGACCTATTTACAAGACGGTGAGTTGCTATTGCGCCCCCTGCGAATTCGCGATCGTCGCAATTGGTTACGAGTTCGCGCCGAGAATAAAGATTGGCTCACAGAATGGGAGGCTACGCTTCCCCAAGTTCCCGGTGAGAAGAGCTCAACCAAACTGCCTTCATTTAGCGAGATGGTTAGCTGGCATCGCCGAGAAGGGCGAAACGGGCGGTCCTATTCACTGGCAATTTGGCTGATCAACAGCGAGGGCAAAAATCTAATTGGCCAAATCACTTTGGGCGGGGTTTCATACGGAGCGATGCGCGGGGCACACATCGGTTATTGGATTGATCGCGCGTACGCCAACCGCGGCTTTACTACCCAAGCGGTAAATATGTTGACCAACTTTGGTTTTCAAGAGCTAGGGCTCCATCGAATTGAAATAAATATTCGACCAGAAAATGCACCTTCCATAAAGGTCGCAGAAAAAGCTGGCTACATTTATGAAGGTTTGCGTCCTAGATATTTACATATTGATGGAAAATGGCGCGACCACCACTGTTACGTTAAAGAAAATTCTCAGGTCATTTAGCCCTCTAAATCCACGGGGCGGCAGGGGTGCTCCTCTAATCTTTACCCATCATGGCTTCTGGAATTATCTATCTTTCGATCATCGGCATGTGGGTGGCTTACTTCCTCCCACGATGGGTCCATGATCGCAATGAATTCTCCGGAAAAAATGTTGAAAGATATAAAAGCGCGCTTCGGATAGTTGCAGAAAATTCTCCTGGAGGAAGTTCTGGCACCGGAGTAATTCATACCGATCTAGATCGTGAAGCAAAGATTGCGCAACAGTTAATGCGCCGTCGAATTATTTTTTCACTAATTATTATCGCTTTCGTAATGACGACAGTAGGTGCGATTATGCAGACAGTAGCAATTTCGTTTATCGGAATCCCGGTCGTTGGATTTATTCTCTACTTGGCACATGTTCGACACCAAACAAATACAGACCGCGCTCGTCGTCGTCGCGTCACCCAAATTCATCGCACAACTGTTGGAGTCTCTTCAACTAATTTAGCGGAAGTTGTGGCACCAAAGCCCACTACTGAACATTGGATTCCACTTTCAGAGCGCGAATTAACCGGCATAACAATTTTGCCTAAAGGAACAGCAGCAGCACGCGGTGAATGGCAACCAAATTCTGTACCTGTTCCTACTTATGTAAACGCTCCAAAGGCGATTACTCCGAAGCGAGTAATTGATCTAACAACACCTGGTCAGTGGAGTGAAGAACAAGAACGTCTTGAGCGCGAAGCGCTTGCCGCCGCCGCCCCATCGCGAGATGAGATCTTTGATCAACAACTTGCTGATGAAGCAGTTGAACGGATGAAACGAAATCGGGCGGCTAACGAGTAGTTTGGTTTAAACCCAGGAAGGTAACCACATACGAGCTTGCCACGAATCGTAGGTAATCACATCACCTGTATATAGTGGCAAGAAGAATATAAAGTTTATAAGAATTGCAACGGCGATAAAAGCCATTACTAAATAAGAATTTCGCCTGTTTTCGAATTGAGCTAGCAACAAATAGGCGCAATAAATGAGAGCCAATATTAAAAACGGTTGAAAGACAATTGCGTAGAAAGTAAACACGGTTCTTTCTTGAAAGAAGAACCAAGGCAAGTAACCTGCAGTGATTCCAGCGACAATTAAGTTTAAAGGCGGCTCATATCGCTTAGTAACAATTGATCTAATCCAAAACCCAATTACAACTGATAGAGCGATTGTGGCAAGCCACCAAAGTAGAGGAGTCCCGAGAGCAAGAACTTCTTGTGAACAATTATCCGAGCCGCAATTTTTAGGAGTTTCATAGTAAAAAGATGTTGGCCTCCCCATGATCAACCAACTCCATGGATTGGCTTGGTAAGAATGCTTTTCAACAAGTCCGGTATGAAAACCCAACATCTGTGAGTGATAGTAAATAAAAGATGCAAGAACATTATTTGAATAGTCGCGCGCCCAACCACGGCTGCTAATGAACCAACCAGACCAAGATGTTATATAAATAGTTATCGGAAGCAGTGCATATTGAGATACTGTTCTAAAAGTTGGTTTAATTAAATCACGACCAGTGTTATGAGAAAATACTCTATATAAGGCAACGAGTCCAAAATGAGCAAGGAAGTAAAGCGCGCTCCACTTTGTAGATACAGCCAAACCAAGAGCGAATCCTGCCCACCAGTGCCATCGCGCCAAGAAGAAGTAGGTTGCAAGAAGAATAAAGAAAGAGAGATAGATATCTAATAACGCTGTACGAGAATGTACTAAGGCCAACCCATCCATTGCCATCAGCGCACTTGCTGCAATCGTTAGATAAGAATTTCTGAAGAGGCGATGTGTGATGAGAGCAATTAAAACAACCATCGCCGAACCAAGAAGTGCGCCAATAAAGCGCCAACCAAATTCGTTATCCCCGAATAGTTTGATTCCTAGCGCTATCAGCCACTTTCCAACTGGGGGGTGCACAACAAATTCTGCTTCATCTCCAGAGACTTCTACGCCATGCGCTAAGAAATCTCGTGCGCCATCTACGTAGTAAACCTCGTCAAAGACAAAGCCTTTTGGTGTTCCAAGATTAAAAAGCCGCAGGCCGAGTGAGATCAAAGTGATCGCGCCAACGTAGATGCGGGTTTTCACACACCTAGCGTACTGAGAGGATGTACCCATGGCGCTCACGCTGGCAGCAACTCCACTTGGAAATCCAGGGGATGCTAGCCCGCGCCTGAAAGAAGCGATCGCAAACTCAGAAATAATCGCAGCTGAAGATTCGCGCCGCTTTCATCGCTTATGTTCTGATATCGAAGTTACCTTTACTGGTCGCGTTATTTCATTCTTTGATGGCAACGAAACAGAACGCACGCAAGAGATTCTTGAATTACTGCGCGCAGGAAAGAACGTATTAGTTGTATCCGATGCTGGCATGCCAACAATTAGCGATCCAGGTTTTCGACTAGCACGCGATGCGATGGCCGAAAATCTAACAGTTACGGTAATTCCAGGTCCGAGTGCTCCGATAACGGCGTTGGCTCTTTCTGGTTTGGGAACTGATCGCTTTACCTTTGAAGGATTCGCACCGCGCGCACTCGGAGCCAGACAGTCTCTATTTGAATCACTTCGTTTTGAAGAACGCACCATGGTTTTCTTTGAAGCACCACATCGGATCACAGAGTCTCTTCAAGATGCACTCGCTGTTTTCGGTAGCGATCGCAAGGCAGCGATCTGTCGCGAGATGACCAAGACATATGAAGAGACTATTCGTGGGACCCTGGCTGAGCTACTTGATTGGTCTACTTCAAAAGAAATTTTGGGAGAGATAACAATGGTTATATCTGGCGCTCCGGTTGGAACGGCAGAAGTAACAGCAGATCAGATGGTTGCGCGAGTTCGTGAATTTGAGGCTGCCGGAATGGATCGAAAGGCGGCAATTGCAACGGTGGCAGATGAATTTGACCTGCCTAAGCGAATCGTTTATGCAGCGGTAGTTGATGCGAATAAGATGCGCCAGTGAAGTCTTTCTACCTAACAACGCCGATTTACTATGTAAATGATGCGCCGCATATTGGCCATGCATATACAACAGTTGCTGGCGATGTATTAACTCGCTGGCATCGTCAGCGCGGTGAGTCGGTCTGGTTCTTAACTGGCACCGACGAACACGGTCAGAAAGTAATGCGTACTGCTGAGCAAAATAACGTTGCTCCACAAGCTTGGGTAGATCGTTTGGTGCAAGAAGCGTGGAAGCCAAATTGGACGGCGCTAAATATTGCAAATGATGATTTTATCCGCACCACCGAAGCGCGCCACACAGAGCGTGTACAAAAGTTTTTGCAATCTCTTAAAGATGCTGGCCATATCTACGCCGGTAAATACGAAGGCCCTTACTGTGTTGGTTGTGAAGAATTTAAATTACCAGGCGACTTAATTGATGCTGATGGACAGAAGCTCTGCCCAATTCATAGCAAACCCGTTGAACTCGTAAATGAAAATAACTGGTTCTTCCGTTTATCTGCATTTGTTCAACCGCTCTTGGAGCACTACCGCAATAATCCGGATGCCTGCCAGCCCGAAAGCGCGCGTAATGAAGTTGTTTCATTCCTTGAGGGCGGAGTTTCAGATCTCTCAATTTCTCGTTCTACATTTGATTGGGGCATTCCAGTTCCTTGGGATACCGATCAAGTGGTCTATGTTTGGTTCGACGCACTTCTCAATTATGCAACCGCAGTTGGTCTAACAGATTCGCCAGAGACTGAAGGTGGCAAGAAGTTTGCGCAAACTTGGCCAGCAGATGTTCATTTAGTCGGTAAAGATATCTTGCGCTTCCACGCAGTAATTTGGCCAGCGATGTTGATGGCTGCAGGTCTGGATGTTCCTAAGAAAGTATTTGCACACGGTTGGTTGCTAGTTGGTGGCGAGAAGATGAGCAAGAGCAAGCTCACCGGTATCGCCCCATCAGATATCACCGATCACTTTGGTGTCGATGCCTTCCGTTATTACTTCTTGCGCGCGATTCCTTTCGGAAGCGATGGATCTTTCTCTTGGGAAGATATGTC
>JBEAMT010000037.1:0-2754 GCA_041165825.1 Actinomycetota bacterium
CTGCCGCTTGAAACTCTGTAGAGGCAAATGAATACGCTGATTCCCAATCCTTTTTAGCTAATGCATCTATCTGACCTGAAATATGTTCTTCAATTAATTTACTTTGCGCGCTTGTGCAAGGGCCATCAGCTAGTTCTTCAAAGGCGGGCTTTTGGGCGCAACCAGTTAGCGTTACAGCAATTACAAATAGTGCAAGCGCCCGCCTCATTCACCAAGGTTAAATCCAAGGCGGCGAAAAAGCGCGTTGAGTTCGTTGGTTACTTGTTGTTTTTTAGGTGTTCCGCGGCATCTGCATGGCCGTTGGCTTCTAGCTTTGCGATGATGTCGGCTTTAACAGCCTTAACTACATTGTGAGTGCCATTGCAGTTCTTCTCTGGATCAGTTGAGTATCCGCATGTACAAGCGCCCATTTTTACTCCTAGTTTGATTGGTCTTTCTATAAGAGTAGTGGTTCGGTGATTTTATTTCAGAGTAGAATCAAAATATGAACACACTCTTTGATCCATTCACTCTGCGCGGGGTTACCTTTCAAAATCGCGTTTGGGTATCGCCTATGTGCCAATACAGTGCAACCGATGGTTTTGTTGGGGCCTGGCATAGCGCGCACTTGGGTGCATTTGCCACGGGTGCGCCGGGGTTGATCATGGTTGAGGCAACCGGAGTTGTGCCAGAGGGGCGAATCTCAATTGGCTGTCCAACGATTGAAGATGATGCGCATGCCAAGGCGTTTGCACCGATGGTGGAGTTTGCGCATTCGCAAGGTGTGAAGATGGGAATTCAGTTGGCGCATGCCGGGCGGAAAGCATCGACGATGCGTCCGTGGGATGAAAAACGGATGGCTGAAATTGGTGAAGGTGGATGGCAAGCAGTTTCATCTACCGCAGTTGCCTTTGAGGGATATCCGGCACCTCGTGCGCTAACCGTTGAAGAGATTGGTCAGTTGGTAAAAGACTTTGCTGATGCAGCACGACGTGCGGTTGCTGTGGGTTTTGATGTAATTGAGATTCATGCTGCGCATGGTTATTTGTTGCACCAGTTCTATTCACCGATATCTAATGACCGCACTGATGAGTATGGTGGCAGTTTTGATAAGCGGATCCGCTTCTTGATGGAGGTAACGCAGGCGGTGCGCGCTGCGATTGGTGCAGATGTGGCGCTCTTTGTTCGTATCTCGGCATCAGATTGGGTTGATGACGGCTGGAACATAATGGATTCGATTGAGTTGTCGATGAAGTTAAAGGCAGCAGGCGTTGACCTAATAGATGTTTCATCGGGGGGCGCAGTTCACAACGCACCAATTAAGGCATCGCCAGGTTTTCAAGTTCCCTTTGCTGCGGCGATCCGCAAAGAAGCCGGCATTCCAACTGCTGCAGTTGGTTTAATTACCGAGCCACAGCAAGCGCAATACATTATTGAAACTGGAGAAGCCGATGCGGTTTTCTTGGCGCGTGCGATGTTGCGCAATCCGCGTTGGGCGATGAATGCTGCGGAATCTCTTGGCGTGAAGATAAATTGGCCGCTGCCGCTTGAGCGCGGACGCACTATTTAATTACTTCAGTTCACGCTCATTCCTTCGCTGAGTTTTCTCTGTGAGTTTAAAGTCACCTTCACATACCTCTTATTTCAAGTTGCTGCGCATATCTGCGGACTTCATACTCGTCGCAACCATTAATTTGATGGCCGTAATTAAGGAGACTCGTACGTGAAAAGAAAACTATTTAGCGGTGTTGCCGCAGTAGCACTCGTAACAATTTCGGGCCTAACACCAGCTGCTGCAGATGCAGCAAAGCCGGGTCAGAGCATGACCCACATCAAAACTCTTCCAGGAATTACCAAGGTGCTGGAGAGTGCTGGAGTAATTATTTATGCACAAGGTGGAGCAACTTCCGGCGTAATTGGCGATTCAATCGCTGCTGATGCTGGTCAAGTTGTTATCCATGCTCCAATTACAGGAACCAAATCAGGCGTTGCCCATACAGGCAGCAATATCGTTTTCTTTAATACAGCAAACGATAAGACTTTGGTTTTGCGAAATCCAGTGATCGATCTTGCGGCGGGAACTATTACCGCAGTGATTCCACAGGCAGATAACGCCAAAGTTGCAGTTCTAACAATTACCAATGGTGCCGACCTCAAGGCGAAGGTCACCAATGATCGCAAGGCAAAACTTCGTACCACTGCATATGTCGGTGCGGCACTTTCCTTGTCACCAGGTGTTGCAGCAACAGTTGCATCAGTACTTGGTCTGCCAGCGGGCGCACTACCTGACGGGCTAGCGCTTGCTACCGCCGATGTGACTCTTTACAGTAAATTAAAGTAAGAAGTTAACTAACTTGGGGAGCCTTTGATGGAACCGATTTCACGTAGAACTTTATTTGCTGGCGCCTGTGCAATTTTGGCGTTAGGTGGTTCGGGCATTCCTGCTGCTGCACAGTCTGTGGTCAAGAAACTTCCTGGAGGAAAACTTTCAGTCAAGTTAAAGGACCTACCAGAGCTGGCAAATATGGGTGGTGCGGTGAAGATCGGTTCCATTAAAGGCGTTCCGGTAGCGATATCGCGCACGGCTGCAAATAAATATGTGGCGCTTAATTTGTTGTGCCCGCATCAACAATGGCCGGTTGAACGAAATGAGAACGGTTGGTTCTGCAAGTCCCATGGTTCAGAGTTTGAGGCAGATGGTGATCTGGTAATTGGACCGGCAACAACTGCGCTTAAGCGCGTTCCGATAAAGGTAAGTCGCGGCGTCGCAACTAT
>JBEAMT010000038.1:0-2722 GCA_041165825.1 Actinomycetota bacterium
GCATCGAATGCTTCTTGTGTCAGGACACTTGCCACGTAATTCGTGACCACGAAGAGAATAAGAAATCATTCGCTGGTCCACGTTTCTTCATTCGTATAGCAGAACTAGATATGCACCCACTCGATATGTTGAAGAACCGTAAGCGCACTGCGCAAGAAGAGCATGGCCTTGGAATGTGTAACATCACCAAGTGCTGTACTGAGGTTTGCCCAGAGCACATCAAGATCACCGATAACGCGATCATTCCTATGAAGGAACGCGTTGTTGATATCAAATACGATCCAGCTCGTATGTTCGCCGGTCTTCTCAAGCGAGAAAAGCGCAACTAAATATGAAGTCACTGCTACTCGTCGCCATCGGCGGCGTAGCAGGAACTCTGGTTCGCTTTGGACTCTCGGTTGTGATCCCAGATGATCGCACCGGAACCCTTGCCGCAAACTTACTTGGTGTAGCTCTTGCTAGCGCGCTTCTAGTTTTAATGGAGCGTCGTGGAGTTACCGAACTTCGCCACTTACTGTTGCCCGGTTTTTGCGCCGGAATGACAACATTTTCAGCGGTAACAGTGCAAGTAGTAGAGCCAATTCAAGGCGGGGTACTTTTTTTAATTGAAAACGTAGTACTAAGCCTGCTAATTGTGCTGGCGGTAATTCCTATAAGCCGTAAGTTAATTCCGGTGCGTAAATGAACTATCTATATATAGTTTTGGGAGCAGCTGTTGGTGCACCACTTCGCTTTGCGATAGATCAATATATCCGTAAATTTACTGATAAACCTTACGGAATCTTTATCGTCAACATACTTGGTTCATTCATAATTGGGCTTACCTTTACTCAGGATGAACACATCTACGATTTCTTAGCGGTTGGATTTGCTGGAGCATTTACAACTTGGTCGACTTTTATGCTCGATATTTACTTAGGCTTCGAGTTAAAGCGCTATCGCGAGATAACCATCAACTTAGTTATGTCACTCGGTTTTGGTTTAACTGCTGCCTATCTTGGCTTGCAACTAGTTGGTTAACCGAGGATGGAAGCCATCCACGCTTCGATTGCATCAGGATGGCGCGGAATATCTTCACTTAAGTTGCGACATCCATCTGCTGTAACTACGACATCGTCTTCAATTCGGATACCGATTCCGCGATACTCGGGTGCAAATAGTTCGTCATCTGGCTGGATATAAAGTCCCGGCTCAACAGTTAAAACCATTCCTTCGCGCAGAATTCCGTCGCGATACATTTCTTGGCGGGCGTGTTCGCAATCGTGCACATCTAAACCAAGGTGATGGCTTACTCCGTGCAAAGTCCAGCGACGATGCAGACCGACGTCAGGTTTCATAGATTCTTCAGCGCTAATAGTGAGCACACCCATATCTGCTAAACCTTGTGCCAGAACGCGTTGTGATTCGCGGTTGATATCAAGAAAGTTAGCTCCTGGCTTAACGGCCGCAAAGCCCGCTAATTGCGCTTCATAAACCAACATATAAAGCGCACGTTGTGCTGGTGTGAACTTTCCATTTACCGGCAAGGTGCGAGTGATATCTGCGGTGTAATACGAATCCATTTCAACGCCCGCATCTAGGAGCAATAACTCTCCGTTGCGAACTGCACCATCGTTGCGAATCCAGTGGAGCACACAAGCATGCGAACCTGCAGCAGCGATTGTTGTATAGCCAACATCATTTCCTTCTAGGCGAGCTCGCCCAAAGAAAGCGCCTTCAACAATGCGTTCACCACGGGGATGATCAGCTGCCGCCGGCATCGCCGCGATTACATCGGAGAATCCACGTCCAGTTGAATCAACTGCAGCCTGTAATTGGCCAATCTCGTATTCATCTTTGATCAAGCGTTGCTCAGAAGTAAATGTCTGGAATTCTGCCTCGCGTGGGTTGATCGAAATTAACTTATCTATCAAAGAATCTTCACCACGGATAGTTAAAGTCTCTTTGCTAAAACGTAAAAGATTTTCAATATCATCTACGTTGCGAGTTTCGATTTGATAAACAGTCGCTGCTTCTTCAAGAGTGAAGTGACGTCCTACCCAGAGCTCGCCGTATTTGCGATCGGTGTAGAAGGCATCGGTCTCGCGCGTCGAACGTGGATGCAGGTAAAGATAGGCATCATGTCCACCTTCTGGTTTAGGTTCTAAAACAAGAACCGAATCTGCAACTGCATCAGCACCTTGAACGCCGCTGTAGTACGCAAAAGCACTATGTGGGCGATACACATATTCGGTGTCATTAGAACGGGTCTTATGATTTCCTGAAGGAATTACCAAGCGAATATTTGGAAATGCCTCGGATAAAACTTTACGACGCGTGAATGCGTAAGTAACTACTTCAAGAGGTTGCAAACCTTCAAGATCAGAAGGTGCCCAACCGGTTCGCATGAACTCCGCATATTGCGCTTGGGGTGCGACATCGTATGGACGCGCATTCTTTACTTCTGGGGCTTCAACCTTCTCATTCATAACTCCTAGAGTACATAATGAACCTATGAAATTACGAGGGGTTAGAACAGGTCTTATCTATTCACTTATCGCAGCGATCTTTTCCCCTGTTCCGGCGCAAGCAGCTGAACCAACTTTCACCGTCATGTCTCGCAATATCTATCTTGGCGCCGATGTCGGGGTAGCCCTTGAATTAATTCCAAATATGCCGGCTGCTGCACAATTTATGTGGGATCAGGTTAATAAAAATGATTTCTCAAAAAGATCACTGGCTT
>JBEAMT010000039.1:0-4639 GCA_041165825.1 Actinomycetota bacterium
CTACTTCTTGGACTTCGCCCAGGTGAAAATCCCTCTGGCCTATCGCATCACAATGTTCTATTCCCGAAAGACTATGACCAAGAGTTCGAAGATATCTTTAATCGCAAAGTGCCAGTTGCAGATCCAACAATTTATATCTGCGCACCAAATGATGATGCAATGGTTAAACACCCAGGACATGAAGCGTGGTTTGTACTGGTTAACGCACCTCGCCATAGCGAAAGCGGTGTTGATGGGTTTAACTGGAGCGATAAAGAGGCTAACCAGCGTTATGCGATGAAGATCATCGATGCAATTGAAGAGCGTGGAATATCCGTAAGAAACCGCTTGGAAGTGCTGGAGATTCGAACGCCTGCAGATCTCGAGCGCACAGTCATGGCGCCAGGTGGATCTATCTACGGAACATCAAGCAATGGGGCGCGTTCAGCATTTTTGCGCGCCAAGAATCGTTCGCCACTTAAAGGTCTGTACTGCGTTGGTGGATCGGCACATCCAGGTGGAGGCTTACCGTTAGTTGGGCTAAGCGCTGAAATTGTTGCGCAAGCTGTTATAGGCCCAGCGACCCACTAAGTAAAAGCTAAATACTTGAAGTGCACTTAGCACAGCCATGGCAAGTGTTACTAAGTTAAGGTCGATTGCATAAGCAATCAGAGCGATAAAGATAAAGCTGGCTCGTACCGGCCGTTCTGCCGGCGTTACAACTCCAACTTCGCTAACGCCCAAACCACCTAGACGTGCGCGCGCGTATTCTTGCGTAGAGGCGATTACATAAGTAAGCAGGGCGATCCATGCTGGCGCACCTATGCGATAGGCAACATAAAACCAAAGCGCTTCGCTAATGCGATCTGCAACAGAATCTAGAATTGCGCCAAACTGGCTCTCGCGGTTTTGGTAGATAGCGACGCTGCCATCAATACCATCGGCATAGAGTGAAAGCACTAGTAGCGGAATCGTCCAGAGTGAGAGTGGATTAACCGCCATTGCTATAGCAAAAACAATTCCCAGGAGCGTCAGCAAATTGGGCGTTACTCGAAGCCCGGACATCAATTTGGCGGAGCCATAAGAAATATTGAGCCAGGCTTTTACAATTCCCTTAATTTCGGCGTTACCGTGGAGCGCACTCCACTTAGCAAAGAAATCTGCTTTATTCATGCTCGTTTCTTATCTTTAATCTGTTCGAAGATTTCGCGCGTTGCCGAAGAAGTATTCATTGTGTAGAAATGAAGCCCCGGAACACCTGCATCTAACAAATCTTCACAGAGACCGGTAGCAATTTCTACGCCTAACTTACGGACATCATCTGGAGAATCTTTCAGCGCTTCAAAACGCTCTGCGATATTTGATGGGATGGGTGTGCCGCTTAACTCGGCCATACGATTTAACTGGACAACATTTGTAACAGGCAATATTCCGGCGATAATCGGAAGTTGTGACCCGCGAGAGGACAAGCGATTAACTAGCGCCTTCCATTTATCAACTTCGAAGAAGAATTGAGTTGTTGCAAATGAAGCTCCTGCTTTTTCTTTACGCAGGAGCACTTCAATATCTGCATCAAAATTTAGACCTGATGCAGGATGGCCATCCGGAAATGCGGCAACGCCAATTGTGAATCCACCAACCTCAGCAGCAAGCGTTACAAGTTCGTCCGCATGATTTAAACCACCTGGTGTTGGTGTCCATGGTGCGCGCGGACCTCCAGTTGGATCTCCGCGAAGCGCCAAAATGTTGTGTATCCCTGCTTGCTTGTAACGTGCCAAAATTTCAATTAGTTCATCTCGAGTAGAACCCACACAAGTTAAGTGTGCAACCGTTGGAATATGCGTGCGCTGCGTTATTTCAGAAGTAATCCGGATTGTGCGATCACGAGTTGTGCCACCTGCGCCATAAGTCACTGATATGAAATCTGGGGCAATTGGCTCAAGGGCGCGCATCGCGCCCCAGAGGCGTTCTTCACCTTCTGGATCTTTCGGAGGAAAGAACTCAAAGGAGTAAGTAACGCCTTCGCCGATCTCCTTCATGCGCATCTCCACGCGGTCAGGGTACCGTTGCGCCGTGGTTAACGATGCACGTGGCACGCTTTTAGCGGTACGCGAGACTGTTCAGAGTGAATTAACTTCTTATCTGACCTTGCAGCGCGAATATTTAAGAGGCATTGGCTCTGAGTTAATCCCAGTATGCGATGCCCTCGAATCTTTCTTGCTTGAAGGTGGGAAACGCCTTCGCCCTTTATTCGCATATGCCGGCTTTGCGGCAACAGGCAAAGTTGCAACCGCTGCTGATATTCGGGCATTTACCAGCCTCGAACTCTTGCAAGCATGCGCGCTAATCCATGATGACTTAATGGATCGCTCAGATACGCGTCGCGGAAAACCTGCGATACATCGCCACTTCGAAAACTTGCATCGACAAGAAGAGATGAACGGTTTAGCAGATCAATTTGGTGAAGCAGCTGCAGTTCTGCTCGGTGATTTAGCTTTAGTATGGTCAGATCATTTACTTCATACATCAGGTGTTGAAAATAGCGCGCTTATATCGGCGCTCAAAGTTCACGATGAGATGCGCATCGAATTGATGGCAGGCCAGTATTTGGATGTTCGTGAAGCAGGTGAGCGCTCCCCCAGCGTTGATCGATCGCTTCGTATTGCGCGTTATAAATCTGGAAAGTACACAATTGAACGTCCGCTGCACTTAGGCGCATCGCTTGCGATTACTGATGAAGCTGAAAGAAAAGAACTAACCAATATCTTGAGCGCATACGGTCTGCCACTAGGAGAGGCATTCCAATTGCGCGATGACATGCTTGGAATATTTGGTGATCCATCTGTTACCGGTAAACCTGCCGGCGATGACATTCGCGAAGGCAAGCGCACCGTATTAATGGCGATGACGCTAGAACGTGCAGACCAAGTGAGCGCTGCCAAGATCACCGCCGCTTTGGGCCGCGAAGATCTAACTGCCGATCAAATCGAAGAAGTACGTGCGCTTATAACCGCTACGGGCGCGGTTAAAGTTGTCGAAGATCTCATCGAGGGGCTACTTTCCAACGCGCTAACTGCGGCAAACTCTGATGAAATTGACCCTTCAGCCCGCGAGTTACTCGTTGAACTCGCAACTAGCGCAACTCGTAGGAGCCATTAAATGCCCGCAAAGGTAAAGGGACCAACCGATCACGTAGTCGTAGTTGGTGCAGGACTTGCTGGGTTAAGTGCGGCACTTCGCTTAGCGGGCGCCGGCCGCAAAGTAACTGTCATTGAACGAGAAGCAGTTCCCGGCGGACGTAACGGTTTACTTGAAAAAGATGGTTACTCGTTTGATACCGGTCCATCTGTTTTAACTATGCCTTCACTAATTCAAGATGCTTTTAGCTGCGTTGGTGAAGATATGAAGGATTGGCTGGAGCTTTCACCGCTTAAGCCTTTGTATCGCGCTTTTTATCACGATGGTTCGCAGATCGATGTCCATGCTAATACCGCTGAGATGGAAGAAGAGATTCGTCGCACGGTTAGCGCTGAAGAAGCGCTGGGATATCGGCGTTATGTGGATTTTGTGACCAAGTTATACAAGTACGAGATGAATGATTTTATTGATCGCAATATCGATTCTCCATTTAACTTGCTTACTCCAAACTTGGCGCGCTTGATCGCGCTCGGCGGATTCAGAAGACTTTCACCAAAGGTAAATCAATTCCTTAAAGATCCACGCCTGCAAAAGGTTTACTCATTCCAGGCTATGTATGCAGGCGTTAGCCCGCAACAAGCGTTAGCAATTTATGCAGTTATTGCTTATATGGATTCCGTAAATGGCGTCTTCTTCCCCAAGGGCGGAATGCATGCGGTTCCGCGCGCACTTGCTGCTGCCGCAGAAAAACATGGCGTAACTTTCAAATACAGCACTACGGTAACTCGCTTAGAAGTTGAGAACGGCCGCGCCAAAGCGGTCATAACTGATAAAGGCGAACGCATTGAATGCGATGTGGTCGTGATGAACCCAGATCTTCCGGTTGTGTGGCGTGATCTACTTGGCAAAACTCCTCTTAACATCAAGCGTCTAAAGTACTCACCATCTTGCGCCACTTTGCTAGTTGGTTCTTCTAAGAAATACGACCACGTCGCTCACCACAATATTCACTTCGGCCAATCTTGGGACGGCGTCTTTGATGAGCTAATCAAGAAGAAGACTTTGATGTCTGATCCATCGGTCCTTGTAACTATCCCTACTAAAGATGATGCCGCGCTAGCACCTGCTGGGAAAGAGAGTTATTACATTCTCTATCCAACGCCAAACTTGGATGCTGACATTGATTGGAAGACTCAAGCACGTCCATATCGTGACCACATGATTAACACTCTCGAAGATCGCGGTTACATCGGCTTCGGTGATTCGATTGAAACCGAAGTGATGACTACGCCACTTGATTGGCAAGCGCAAGGAATGGAACGCGGTGCACCATTTGCTAGCGCACACACCTTTTTCCAGACCGGACCTTTCAGGCCACGCAATATCGCAGCTGGTTTTGACAATGTTGTCTTTGCCGGTTCAGGTACACAGCCCGGCGTTGGCGTTCCTATGGTTTTGATTTCTGGTCGTTTAGCAGCAGAGCGAATCGTAGGTCCGGTTAAGTAAGTGAGTGAGTTAAACG
>JBEAMT010000040.1:0-3561 GCA_041165825.1 Actinomycetota bacterium
CGTGATAATGGTGCTGGCGTACTTTTGGTATCTGCCGAACTCGATGAAATTCTTTCGCTCTCTGACCGCATTGCGGTTATGTCGGGTGGAAAGATCGTTGCGATCGTTGACTCCAAAGATGCAGACCGCAACTACATCGGCCGCCTCATGGCCGGCCTTAAGGAGTAAGTAATTGAAGATCGCAATCATCGCTGGAACAGGTTTCTATAACCTTCCAGCGCTAGCTGGCCAATCCCCTACAACTGTCGACACCGCATATGGTCAGGCAGTTATAACTACCGGAACCTGGCACGGAGCCGAAGTTGCCTTCCTTACTCGCCACGGTGTTAACCACACTGTTCCACCTAGCCAAGTTAACTACCGCGCAAATATTCAGGCGCTAAAGAACTGGGGTGCAGAGTTAATTATTGGCGTAAATGTGGTTGGCGGAGTCGATAAGAACCTTGGACCAGGCGCGCTGCAATTAGTAGATGACTTCATTGATTTTACCCACGGTCGCGCCGATACCTTCTTTGATGGCGTGCAAGAAGGTGGCGTACAACATATCGATATGACCTACATCTACGACAAAGCTATTCAAAAAGCCTTGGCTGCTTCTGCAAAGAGTGCAAATATTAAATTACATGAGGGTGGAATCTACGCAGTATTTAATGGTCCACGCTTTGAATCACCTGCAGAAATTCGCATGTGCGCAATGATGGGTGTAACTGTTGTCGGAATGACTGGAGTACCTGAAGCAACCCTGGCGCGTGAAGCTGGGCTTCGCTACGCGGCAATTGCTGCTGTTGCAAACCCAGCCGCTGGCCTTTCAGATGAAGAGATTAGCCATGAAGGTGTCGGCGAAGTTATTAAGGGCTGCGCCGGAAATGTAATAACAATCATCGACGGTGCAATAAAAATACTGGCTTCGAAGTAGAAAAATAAGATGGATCTTCTTATAACCAATGCACGCTACGCGGTAACGTCAAACGATAGCGATGAAATACTAGAAAATATCTCGATCGGTATCAAAGATGGAAAGATCGCATATATCGGTAAAGATCAACCCGCTGCTACTAAGACCTACGATGCTTCGGGCAAACTAATCGCGCCAGGTTTAATCAATAGCCATACCCATTTAGGTATGTGTTTGCTGCGTGGCTGGGCCGAAGGTGTAAACCTGCAAGGTTTCCTAGAACGTGTCTGGGCCGCAGAGGGTGCGATCATGGATGAAGCAACTTGCGAACTCGGTACCGAGTTAGGTGCGCTTGAAGCTTTGCTATCTGGCACAACCACAACAATGGATATGTATTTAAATCCTGTTGCAACACATCGCGGTGCAGTGCGCGTTGGTCTGCGCCATATTGCTGGTCCGATCTTCTTTGATTTTCCTGGCCTAGACGGTCTCGAATGGTCACAACGCATCGAGCGCGCCTATCTTTGGCAAGATGAGTTAGCCAAAATCGGCGGACCGTACATTCCAACATACTTAATGCCGCATTCAACTTATACAGATTCTCCTGAAAACTTATCCCAGGTTGCTGCGATCGCCAAAGAACTTGGCGCACGGATTCACTTACATGTCTCTGAAACACAAGCCGAGAACGATGATGTGGCCACGCGTTATGGCAAAACTCCAACCGAAGTTTGTCGCGATACCGGCATCTTGGATGTTCCAACTATCTTCGGCCACGGAGTTCACTTATCTGATTCTGATATGAAAATTGCGGCTAGCAAGGGATCATCAGTTGGACATTGCCCGGGCAGTAACTTAAAACTTGGATCAGGACTGGCGCGATTTAACGATATGCGCAAAGCTGGAATCAAAGTTGGTCTTGGTACAGATTCGTGTTCTTCATCTAATGATCTAGATATGTTCTCGGTGATGCGCATGGCCGCCCACGTTGTAGCCCTGCGCCAATCCCCTGCAGACGTTGATCTAACCTCAATCGTGCGTGCTGCAACAATTGAAGCAGCTCACGCAGTTGGCTTAGGCGATCGCATTGGAAGTATCGAAATCGGTAAAGAAGCAGATCTAATTGCAATTGATCTTCAGGCAGCACATCTGACCCCTGTGCATGATGTCTATGCGCTCTTGGTATTTGCTGCAGGCCGCGGTGATGTTACTGATGTTTGGGTAACTGGTGATCAAGTCGTTGCCAACCGAACCAGCACCAAGATCGATCTCGCAGATTTAATTGCGCGCGTTAACGTCCGAGTTAAAGCCCTGGATCCACTTCGATGAGCTTTGCTGGTAACAGCATTCTTATCACCGGAGCCTCAGGCTTAATCGGACGAGCCTATGTAGATCGTTTTCTGGAACTTGGTTTCACTGTCTGCGCGCAAGTAAATACTGGCGAGCTACATGCGCGCCCAAATCTGCATGTTATTGCCGAAGATCTATCTGTTACCAAATCAGGAAACTCTCTTGTTCAAGAAGCATTCTCCCGTGCTGGAAAGCTTGATTATGTAATCAACAACGCCGCTAACCAAGCAATTCTTGATCCTGCAACGGCAACGCGCGCCGAAATCGAATTAATGATGCGCATAAATGTTGATGCGCCGAAAGAGATCATCGATGAATCCGCTAAATCTGGCGTACAAGTAGTTTTAAATATCTCATCAGTTGAAGCGCTTAACCCGCGCCCTGGTCATGAGATCTATGGCGCCAGCAAAGCAGCGCTTGATGTCTTAACTCGCTCTGCATCACGTGCACATGCACCAATGCGCGTTCTTGGACTGCGCTTGGGTTTAATTGGCCGCGATGGAATTGATCAAGCCTGGCCCGAAGGTGTGGCCGCTTGGAAAGCCGCAACTCCACTTGCCCGCTATGCAACTGCGGCGGAAGTTGTTGGAGTAACAGAATTTTTATTATCTGATGCAAATGCCTGGGCCACTGGAAGTACTTACGACTTCGATGGTGGTCTTGGTACTAGTTCTTGGTAGTTAAATATTGGTAGTGAAAAACCCTAGGAGCCAGGTTTTCTCTGGCCCCTAGGGTTTTTACCCTGTCCTGGATTAAAGAATTACTTGTAGACGTCGGTCCAGTTTGTAATCTTCAAGATGTACCACTGTCCACCTTCAACAGCCTTTGCCAATGTGGCATCTGCTGCATCAAGATCTGGACGAGCCTTTGCAGGTGTCGCATGGACCTGCGCCACGAACATGTAATAACTCGCCTTGTCGCTCTTTGAGGTGCGTAGCTCTGAAGTCACATCAATGATTCCTGATGATTCTTCATCTTGAGTGATGAAATTAGGGCGAGATGAATCGAAGTACTTTGCATCAAATTGAGCAATTGTCGCTAGTTTGCCATCGCTGATGCGGTAGGAAACGATGCGGGCTAGGTGTGCATTGTTGCCTGGATCTTCCTGGATTAATACGTTTCCGAATGCATCCACTGCGATGTTATCTGGTTTTGACATGTAGATATCTTCAGTGCCGTCAAGAAGGAGTTCAAGAGTTGCACCGCTCAATGGCTTTGAAACGTCCTTGAAGCGAATGCGCCATAGAGCTCCACCATCACGAGAAACTGTTGGTGTTGCTGGATTTGCCGCAGTTGCCTTTGGATCTTTATTTGAT
>JBEAMT010000041.1:0-5522 GCA_041165825.1 Actinomycetota bacterium
ACGAATCACTCTTTCAGCGCCTCGTCGAGTATTCAAACTCTCCTCGGTAGCAATTTCAGAGGATGTACCTTCTGCAAGAACGCCGCCTGCGCCAACATAAGGACCCTCTGTGCCCTCACGAACAACAATAAAATCAATCGGTGATTTGGTGGATAGCGGCCCAGTCACACCTGGATAAAGTCTTGCCGGGCGAAGATTAATATAGTGATCAAAGGCAAAACGTAATTTCAAAAGTAAACCACGCTCTAGAACACCACTTGGAACAGATGGATCCCCAACTGCACCCAAGAGAATTGCGTCAAATTTAGTTAGTTCAGTGAGAACAGAGTCTGGGAGCGTTTCCCCGGTTTCGTGCCAGAACTTGGCTCCTAATGCAAACTCTTTCCGTTCAAAAGTAAGTTTGTATTTTTCACTTACCTTATCGAGAACTCGTAAACCTTCAGCGACAACTTCAGGGCCGATTCCATCGCCACCTATAACTGCTAATTTAAATTTACTCATGACCTTAGTGTGACCGTTCTGGCTAGATTTGCTTTTGTAGCATCGCCGACATTCTTGACTAGATCTTTGGCGACCGCAGAGTCGATTGTGATTGCCATCAAGGCGTCTCCGCCAGCTGAACTTCGCGCTACCTGCATGCTTGCGATGTTGATTCCGGCTTTTCCAAGAGTATCGCCGACAATTCCTACGACGCCTGGTCGATCTGTGTATCGCAAGAAAAGTAAATAATCGGCTGGTTGCAAATCTAAATCAAATTTGTCAATCGCAATAATCTTCTCAACTTGTCTAATGCCCATCAAGGTACCTTCGACAGAGATATGTGCGCCATTACTAAATGCTGCTCGAATTTCAATCGCATTTCGATACTCGGGACTTACTGGATCTGTGATTACGTTTGAGGTTAATCCGCGTTCCTGCGCCAAACCAGGTGCGTTGACATAAGTAACATCCTCGGCACCTGTCGCTGCTAGTGCACCCTTCAAAGCAGACGAAGCAAGAACAGAGCAATCATGCGCGCTTATTTCACCTTTTACCAGAACTTCAATAGCCACAGGTAACTCATCAATTAGCGCTGTGGCAATTTGAGCCAATTTCTCAACTAGTGGGAGCGCAGGTCTAATCTCCTCGTGAATTATTCCGCCTTTAACATTTACAGCATCTGGGACAAGTTCGCCTGCTAACGCTTTTCTAACAGATTCTGCAACAGCGATGCCCGCGCGCTCCTGCGCTTCATCTGTTGATGCTCCCAGATGAGGCGTTGCAACTACATTCTCTAAAGTAAAGAGCGGCGAATCGATACATGGTTCAGTTGCGAAAACATCAAGGCCCGCGCCAGCGACTCTATTTTCTTTAAGCGCTTCGAAAAGTGCATTCTCATCCAATACGCCACCTCTGGCTGCATTGATTATTCGCACTGTCGGCTTAACTTTCTTTAGCGCCTCAACACCAATCAAGTTAGCAGTCTCTTTAGTCTTGGGAAGGTGAATGGTTATAAAGTCCGATTTGGCTAAGAGATCGTCGAGCGATACTAAATCCACTCCGAGTTGGGCAGCCCTAGCTGGTTGAAGATATGGATCGTATGCAATGACATTCATGCCGAATCCCTGCATGCGATGCGCCACCAATTGGCCGATTCTTCCAAAACCTACGATGCCGAGGGTTTTTTCAAAGAGTTCAGCGCCTGTGTATTTAGAACGAGCCCATTTACCTTTTTTCAATGTTGCAAATGCTGGTGCAATATTTCTTGCCGATGCGAGAAGCAGAGCAATCGCTAGTTCCGCAGCGCTTACGATATTTGAGGTGGGCGCGTTTACAACCATAACGCCGGCAGTTGTTGCAGCTGGAATATCGACGTTATCAAGTCCAACGCCAGCACGCGCAATGACTTTCAAACCCTTGGCAACACTTATCGCCTCACTATCCATCTTGGTAGCAGATCTAATTAGGACAGCATCAACTCCACGTTTGAGTTCGCCTAAGAGTTGTTCCCGATCAGAACCATCGCAATTGCGAATTTCGAAATCAGGACCAAGGGCACTGAGTGTGGCCGGACTCAATTCCTCTGCTATTAAAACAACTGGTTTACTCACGCGCAGCAGAGCCCTCTCGATAATCATCCTTTGCTTTAACCCAAGACATCATTGAACGAAGTTCTCGTCCAACTTTTTCAATTGGATGATTTTCACCTTTTGCTCGAAGCGCTTTGAATTCTGGGGCTCCTGCATCTTGATCGTCGATGAATCTCTTCGCAAAAGCACCGCTCTGAATTTCCGCTAACACGGTCTTCATATTCTCTTTGACGCGTGGGTCGATAACTCGCGGTCCGGAAACATAATCTCCATATTCAGCTGTATCCGATACTGACCAACGTTGTTTAGCAATTCCACCTTCGTACATCAAATCAACAATTAATTTAAGCTCATGGAGACATTCGAAATAAGCAACTTCAGGTTGATATCCAGCTTCAATCAAAGTCTCAAAACCATACATAACCAATTGTGAAGCACCGCCACAAAGTACAGATTGCTCGCCGAAAAGATCTGTTTCAGTCTCTTCAGTAAATGTTGTGAGGATAGCGCCAGCGCGAAGTCCACCCATTGCTTTTGCGTAAGAAAGAGTTAATGGCCATGCCTTTCCAGTTGCATCTTGCTCAACGGCCACAATGTCAGGCACGCCTCTTCCTGCAACAAACTCACGGCGTACCAAATGTCCTGGCCCCTTCGGTGCAACCATACAAACATCTACATTCGCGGGCGGTTTGATGTAACCAAATCGGATATTGAAACCATGGCCGAAGAAGAGAGCGTCGCCAGCTTTTAGATTAGGTTCAATTGATTCCTTGTAGATGTGGCGCTGCTTGTGATCAGGCGCAAGAAGCATTATTACCGTAGCTTCCTTAACTGCATCTGCAACCGAAACAACGCGAAGACCTTCTTGCTCTGCTTTCGCTCGAGATTTAGAGCCCTCGGCTAAGCCAACGCGAACATCTACTCCACTGTCACGCAAATTCAGCGCGTGCGCATGACCTTGAGATCCATAGCCTATGACGGCCACTTTCCTTCCTTGGATTACAGATAGATCCGCATCCTCGTCATGGTAGATGGTTGCCATCTTCGCTCCTTCTTTCTTCTAGTTGTTTCTTCTATTTGGTTTCGATTTAGTTCTGATAATCCTCTAATTGAGATTGGGTGTCCGAGCTTGCTAGTCCAGTCTCTAGCGCAGTCTGCTCGACCAATGTTTGGCTACCCAATTCAATTGCAATTGCTCCAGATTGCACCAATTCCTTGATACCTAGAGATTCTAGTCTCTTCAAAAGAGCGACTAAATCCTTATTGTTGGCGACCACTTGAACAATCGAGGTGCCGGATTTTTCTTCGACAATTTCTGCTTGATATCCGGCGAGCAAAGGCTCTAACTTGCCACGCTCGGCGGCAATTTTCACGAATGCTAGTTCGCGCTGGCGAGTATCTGAATCTTTCATCTCTTGAATACCAATTACGTTCACTAATTTAAATAATTGGGCGCTAACTTGATCAAGAGCGTGACCCTCTAAATTCAAAACAATAGTCATACGCGAAACCTTTGGATCCTCCGTTGGTCCGACCGCTAGAGAATCAATGTTGTAACCGCGACGGGAAAACAATCCTGCAACGCGAGCAAGTACGCCTGGGCTATTTTCAACGAGAACAGAGAGAGTGTGTTGTGCCATTTATAACTCCTGTGAATCCCAGTCTGGCGCTAGCTCTCGCGCAATCATGATGTCATCATTTGAAGTGCCAGCAGCAACCATCGGCCAAACCATGGCATCGCGATGAACGTTGAAGTCAACTACGACCGGTGCGTCATTTATTGCATTAGCTTCCTTGATGATCTTGTCGACATCACCTTTACTTTCGCAGCGAAGTCCTACGCAACCCATAGCTTCCGCTAATTTTGCAAAGTCTGGAATGCGCTTTGAATGCAAGTCGGTATTTGAATATCTACCTTGATAGAAAAGAGATTGCCACTGACGAACCATTCCTAAACTTTCATTATTAATGATGGCAACTTTGATCGGGATATTATTTAAAGAACAAGTTACTAACTCTTGATTTGTCATCTGGAAACAGCCGTCACCATCTATCGCCCAAACTGGTGTGTCGGGTGCGCCAACTTTGGCACCCATTGCAGCTGGAACGGCATATCCCATGGTTCCCAAACCGCCAGAGTTGAGCCAGGTGCGTGGTTTTTCATATTTAATAAATTGCGACGCCCACATCTGGTGTTGTCCAACTCCAGCTACATAGACCGCATCAGGACCCGTTATTGCTCCGATTCGCTCGATTACATATTGAGGGGAAAGGGAGCCATCTTCTGGTTCGTTATAGCCAAGTGGATAAGTAGAACGAAGTGAATCCATCTGGCGCCACCAAGTCGAATGATCAGGTTGCTTCTTCTTAAACTCCGCAGCAACTGCAGGAATTAGTGCTCGTATCGTTGGGCCAAGATCCCCAATTATTGGCACATCGGCGTAACGATTCTTACCAATTTCCGCTGGATCAATATCGGCATGAATAATTTTTGCATTTACGGCGAAAGTGCTTAGTTTTCCAGTTACACGGTCATCAAAGCGCGCTCCTAATGTGATCAATAAATCTGATTTCTGAAGAGCTGTTACAGCTGCAACGGTGCCATGCATGCCTGGCATTCCTAGATGTTGGCGATGGCTATCTGGAAATGCACCTCGGGCCATCAATGTAGTTACGACCGGCGCCCCCACCAATTCAGCAAGCTTCAGCAGGTCGCTAGCGGCATTTGCTTTAATAACACCGCCGCCAATATAGAAAACTGGTTTCGATGACTGCGCAATAAGCGCTGCGGCATCACGGATAGCTTGATTATTTGGTTCAACTTGTGGGCGATAGCCACGAAGTTCTGGACGCTTCGGATAATTAAAGCCAGTCATCTTTTGAAGTGCATCTTTAGCAATATCAACCAAAACTGGTCCTGGCCTTCCAGACCTAGCGATATAAAAGGCTTCTGAGATAGCTCTTGGAATCTCATTTGGATCAGTAATCAAGTAATTGTGTTTAGTAACCGGCATTGTTACGCCGCGGATATCAGCTTCTTGAAAAGCGTCGGTTCCGATTGCGGGCCCAGGAACTTGGCCAGTAATTGCGACCATTGGTACGGAATCCATATGAGCGTCGGCGAGGGGCGTTACAAGATTTGTGGCACCTGGACCGGAGGTCGCAATACAAACTCCAACTTTTCCAGTTACTTGGGCATAACCGGTAGCGGCGTGTCCGGCACCTTGTTCGTGTCTAACCAAAATGTGTCTGATTTTGGAATCGAAGATTGGATCGTATGCCGGAAGGATTGCGCCACCCGGAATACCGAACATAACTTCAACTCCAGCGCTCTCAAGTGATTTAACAAGTGATTGTGCACCGGTTATCTGTTCGCTCATCTTCAACTCCTTTCTATCGTCGCCTCACTAAATTGCCCCACTAATGCAAAAACCCCCAGTTTCCTGAGGGTGC
>JBEAMT010000042.1:0-18639 GCA_041165825.1 Actinomycetota bacterium
AAAGTTCGGGCAGAGCTTCAAAGAAGCAGTTGATGTTGTCAGCGTTCAGCAAGCGCTAATCAACTCTTGGAGTTCACGAACTTGGGAGAAAGTTAAAGATTTAAGTCTTTAAACCATTCCAGTGAATCAGGGTTAGCTAACGCACCTAGGTTATCGATTGGCTCTTTATTTACCGCTCTCGTAACTGCTAACTCGACCAATTTTCCGCTCTTAGTTCTAGGAAAATCTGGCGCCTGCAATATCAGCGCCGGCACATGGCGCGGGCTCGCTTTCTTCTTTAGCGCCTGTTTTATTTGGCCAGAAAGATCGGGAGTTAGTTCGGAACCTGGTTTTAGCATAAGGAAGAGAACTACCCGCGTATCACTCTCCCATTTCTGAGCAACCGCCAAACTTTCGAGAACTTCTTCAAACTCCTCGGTAATGCGATAGATCTCAGCGGTTCCTATTCGAACTCCTGCAACATTTAGGGTCGCATCAGATCTGCCATGCATGATGAAACCAGATTCAAGTGTTGGTTCCACAAAATCACCATGAGTCCAGATATCTGGAAACTTTTCAAAGTAAGAGGCGATGTATTTCTCATTCTCTTCATCTCCCCAGAAGAACAACGGTGCAGAAGGAAATGCATTGGTACAAACTAGTTCACCTTTATCTCCCGGTTTTGTCTGGGTACCATCTGAATTCAAAACCTGCACATCCATGCCGAGCGCGGGCACTTGTATCTGCCCTGCAAAGACTGGAAGTTCCGGCCAGCCCAACATAAAGCAGCCACAGATATCGGTGCCGCCGGAAATTGATGCCAGATGAACCGTAGGTGCGACTGATTCATAAATGTAAGTAAAACCCTCGTGGCTTAACGGTGAACCAGTCGATGCAATTGTTCTTAACTTGGAAAGGTTATGTGAATTTTTTGGCGTTAGCTCACTTTTTCGAATTGAATCGATGTACTTCGCTGAAACGCCAAGAAAGGTCAGCTCTTCCGCATCTGCAATATCAAAGAGTCTTTCTGGTACTGGATACATCGGATTGCCATCAAATAAAACAATGCCCGCACCGGTTGCTAACGAGGCAACCAACCAATTCCACATCATCCAGCCACAAGTAGTGAAATAAAATACTTTATCGCCGTTACGGATATCCAAGTGATACTTCTGCTCACTCAAAGTCTTTAGTAGTACGCCTGCTGCGCTATGAACAATGCACTTTGGCTTACCTGTAGTTCCAGATGAAAAGAGGATAAATCCAGGACGGTTAAAGGAACCTTTTACCGATATCTCTTCAATTCCATTAATTGCACCCACCCAATTATTAAATGATAAATAAGGATTGGGTTTTGAACCAATCGCGATAATTTTTGATACAGATGGCAATCCAGCAACGATCTCGCTGATTTTCTCAAGGCAATCTATCTTCTTTCCGTTGTACTCATAATCGGTAGTAACTAAAAGCACTTTTGGTGATATCTGCTGAAAGCGATCCAAAACTGTGGCAGCACCGAAGTCAGCTGAAGTGCTTGAGAAAATTGCTCCAATTTTGAGCGCGCCGAGTGCAAAACAAACCACATCGGCGGTATTTGCTACGCAGGCGGCAACAACATCTCCCTCCACAACTCCCGCGTTTAAAAGTGATCTTGCAACTTGGTTAGCTCGCTTTCTTACTTCATCTCTTGTAAATGTACGGCGTATTCCTGATTCCGAAATCTCTGTTAAAACTATTTGGCTTGAATCTCCCTTAAGTAGGGTGTCGACTATATTTAATTTGGCACCTGGGAAGAATTCCGACCTAAAGAAACCAGAGCCCGAGATAGTCGTTTCGCCCAAATCGCCAACAACTCCCGAATCGGTTGCGACAAATCTCCAGAATTGATCCGCTTTTTCTACCGACCAGTTATGGAGTTCTGAAAAATTCTGGGAGTTTGCTAATTTATTTAACCTAGCTATCGCCATATTTTCAGATTTCGGTGGGATCCACAGTGGCTCTGACATTAATTAGGGACGTCCCATGACCTCAAATGCTCTTTCAAATACTTCAGCAAAGGCGATTGACTCGGAGTGAGGCATTAACCAACCTTCTCCTCCGCGAATCCGGCGCGACATGGAGTCTGCCATCAATTGATATGGATCGCAGGCGGCAAAGTTTTCAACACTAACTTTTCCATCGACTTCGATTTCTAGAGTACTTGGCTTGTTATGCGAATTAAAAGCATCGTTACCTGTCATGGAAACGCGACCCTTTGTGCCGACTACATCGAAGTAGAGAGTGTTTGGAATATTCATTGAAGTCAACGCTTCCGCATGTGCGCCGCCAATATCAAAGGATGTTGTAACAGTCTCATCGCATCCGCCTGGATGCCATTTAACCTCTGTCTTGATATTTGTTACTTGAGCAAAATCCATTAACCAAATTGGAGCAGCGACTGAATATGGACCGAGATCGTAAAGTCCACCTCCTCCGAGTTCGTAAACCGCGCGAATATTTGATGGATCTAATCCATCATAGGTGAATGCTGAACGAATAGTTTTAACTTCGCCAATCAAACCTGAATCTACAATTTCTTTTAGGCGAAGAGTGCGCGGATGCCAGCGGTTCCAGCTCGCTTCCATAAAGATCAATCCGGTTTCATTTGCAACCGCGATCGCTTCTTTCAACTCTGCGACGTTCATGGCGGCTGGCTTTTCGCAGAGAACATGTTTTCCAGCGCGCATCGCTTTGATTGACCATTCGATATGCAGTGAGTTTGGGAGAGATATATAGATCGCCTCAACCTTTGGATCTGCAAGAAGATCTTCATAATCGGTGTAAACCAAACCTGATGGAGAAAGCGCTAACCCTCGCTCGCGATCTTTTGCTCCGACGGCATAGATCTCACCATCGCCTGAATTAAGTAACGCTGGATAGAGCGCTAATTTTGCAATGTAACCTGCACCGATAAATCCCCAGCGTACTTTTTCCATAGTGGTGACAATACTTGCAAAAATGCCTTTAGCCAATCAGGCGTAGGATAGTTCTCATGAAGATTCAGAAATGGACTGCTAAAGATTGCAAGAAACACATAATTATTCCTAGCGAATTGGATCATAAATATTCGCGCGGAACTCTTGGGGTTATAACGGGATCAGCCAAGTATCCAGGTGCTGCGGTGGTATCAACCAAGGCAGCGGTTGCTACGGGGTTAGGTGTGTTGCGTTTTCATAGCTCTTCAGGGCTTGCCCACCTAGTATTACATGTAGCCCCAGAGGTAATTGTTCAACCTGGAAAGGTTGATGCCTGGCTGGTCGGTTCGGGAATTGATGAAAAGAAATTTAGCGATTACACAACTTGGCTTCGCCATCGCTGGTTTTCATTAATGAAGGCGCAGAGCGTTCCTACCGTTCTCGATGCCGGAGCGTTAAATTGGGCAGGCAAGTTACCGCAACCAACACTGATCACACCTCACGTGGGAGAACTTTCAAAACTCCTGGCAAAGCGTGGAATCAGCGTCTCGTCAGAGTTGATAGAAGCAGATCCGAAAAAATGGGCAGTTATTGCCGCAAAAGAATTACAAGTTACGGTATTGCTTAAAGGCTCATTTACATACGTCGCGAATGATGAGATTTTGATTGAACTTCCTAAATCAACGACATGGTTGGCAACTGCCGGAAGTGGTGATGTTCTGGCCGGAATTATTGGCGCCTTTGTTGCCACAAATTATATTGAGATATTGAATGATAAAAATAATTTAGCTCGAGTTGCTGCAACTGGCGCACTAATTCACAATAACGCTGCGCTATTGGCCTCTCTGGGTTCCCCTATTTCAGCCACATCAATCATCGAATTTATTCCTGAAGCAATTAGAAAGATTTTAAAGTAGGGCTAACCCTAGATATTTTTAAATCCAATTTATTTTAAAATTTAAGATTACCCTCGCATCACCCATACGCTACCTTGAGACGTGAGTAATTCACCAACCGTTCTTGTAGCAAGCGATGATGCTTTCGAGTTAGCAACTCTAAGTGCAGCATTACGTTTGCAATCAATAAATGTGGTGGCGGAAGCCGCTACTGATGAGATTGCTGAAAATTTATATAAATTTCTTTCACCCGAAGTTGTCTTGATTGACCTGCAGTTTGCCGGTGCGGAAGCGCTAAAGTTGGTTAACAAATTTAGAAAAGTTAATACATCCCTCGGCATCGTTTTAATGACAGCTTGCCCGGACCTTAGGCTGCTTGGACTACTAGAAAAGCAAATACCGCAAGGCTCGCAAGTAATTTTGAAGAAATCTATCGCAGATCTGGCCGTAGTTGGCCATGCAATAGTTCGTTCGATAGCAGCTGTACATGCAAAAGAGAAGATGTCGTGGATAGATAGCCATGGATCTCTCCACGAAAACTCATTTACCTCCATTCTCAATGAATTCACAGATATACAGATTGAAACTTTTCGCTTGCTAGCAAGCGGGCTAAGTAACTCTGAGATTGCAAAGGTTCGCTACGTAAGTGAGAAATCAGTTGAGCAGATAATTGCCCGAATCGCGCAGCATTTAGAAGTGCTCCCAGATAGAGCCCAGAATCTACGCGTCGTTCTAACTGGCGAGTACTTTAAATGGATCGGCGCACCGCGCCACTAACTCTTGCTCATTTAGCCCAACCACTAAAGTGTGCAGCATGCCTACTCCCCTCACCTTGGCCGAACTTCGCGCTAAGTGGAACGATGTTTTAGATCATCTTGAATCACATGATCGCATCGCCTGGATAGCCTACTTTGATGCCCGCCTTGCAGAATTTGATGGAAGTATCCTGAAATTAGATTTCTCTGATGCTCGCAAATTCTCTGGCGGTCATGAGTACTCTCCCGCACGAGTAAAACTGGAGAACTCCCTTAAAACCTCGATTCAAGCCGTTCTTGAAATCGCAATTGAGATTGAGGAACTGGTATGAAAAAAATTCTTTCAGTATTGGTGATGAGCCTTGCGCTTTTTTCAATTCAAACTGTCTCAACTAACGCTGCAACATCTAAGTTGAGCTTAACCGTTCTACAAACTCCTGGTGGAGAAGAACCTATTGTTACGCTGTACGGAATCCTTAAACCGGCAAAATCCGCGGTAAAGGTAGAGATACAGATTCAATTGAATGGCAAATGGCAAGATACAAGATTTTCTACAAGAACTGCTCGCGTTGGCACCTGGAAGTTAGTTGCAGTTGCTACGGCGCTAAACGCACAAGTTAAATACCGCGCAAAAGTGCGGCTTGGTTCAAAGACAATTTACTCAAATATTCGCGAGATTACAGTTCGCTCAGTTCCTGAAATTTCCAACGCTGGGACAGCCGTAATGGTGGATCAGTTGGGTCCTGGCGGGCGAATTCACGGCACTGATATCAGTCGTTGGCAACACCCAAATGATGCGCCAATTGATTTTGTAAAGAAGTACAGCGCAGGAATGCGTTTTGTAATGATTAAAGCTTCAGATACTCGCGATGATGCAGATGCCTTAGCTTTGAAATATGTGATTATGGATAGGCCTGCAGCACAAGCCGCTGGACTGTATACCGGCTTTTATCATTATGCGGTTCTGCCCGATGTAAAGACAGATGCTGAAGTAATTTCGGATGCGCAAACACAGGCGCAGAAAGTTCTCTGGCGTTTAGGCGCACTCGGCGGTTATAACGATCGCGATCTTCCATATGCTCTTGATTTGGAGAATAACTGCGTACGTCTCTCTGGTAAAACTTGCGCACGTTACCTTCCAAAGGCGCAGATAACTCTTTGGGCAAAGACTTTTCTAAAAGTGCTTCGCGATAAAACTGATCGCCTACCAATTCTTTATTCTTATCCAAGTTTCCTTGAAGGCGCGATGGTTCGCGATGAGGAGTTACGTCAGTATCCGCTCTGGTTAGCACAGTATGGAATCGATCCCGCTGATCCACTTGGACAACCAGGAATCAAAGAAGGTGGCTGCTACGTGCATTCGTGGACTGCAGCAAATTGCTCATCTCAATGGATTATTTGGCAATACTCTTCGTGCGGGATTGCTCCAAAATATGGAGTGCCTGGTACGCGTTTAGATTTAAATGTATTCCGTGGTGAACCGAGTGCATTCTTAGATTTGGTGAAAGGTAGTTGGGTACCTGAAGTAATTGACCTCATGCCCATGAATGAGACAAGTACCTTGATCTTTAAAAACGTTAAATTCTCAACTAGTGATAAGCCCGTTACTTTAGAAGTAGATGTGACTCGGCCTGATGGAAAACCAGTAGTAACTGGCACGGTTCGCTTCTATGCCAACTCTGACAATCCGATTGAACCCAAACCAATTCAGACAGTTGTTCGATCAACCAGCGGTTCTTGGAAGTTAACCATTAAAGGAATTCCTGCAGGTACGTGGAACGGGCGGATCGGATTCAAAGATGCAACAGGAACACACGCCGAAAGTCGAGCGCCAATTACCCTAGCGATCCTGCCTGGTGAACCACCGCTTCCAACACCTTCTCCAAAGCCAACTGTTTCGCCTACCAAGAAGCCGACGACTGATGGATGTCGTAACCAGATAAAGAATTAACTAGTTCGAGTAAGTAGTTTGCTTAACGCGGCGCGTTCATTCTTTAGTTGTTTTGTGTACTGCGAAATAGATTCTTTCTTTGCTGCTGCATCCCATCCCAGAACTGGTGCTATCAAATTAGCAACAACTGAGGCGAGAGACTCTCCACCATCGCTGGCTTCAAATGCGATTCGTGTACGACGAGACATCACGTCATCCACAGACTGCGCACCTTCGTGGGAAGCCGCATACAGAATTTCCGCCTTTATATAATTCAGGTCTGGAGATAAGTGCTCTGCCATTTTCTTATCTTCTTCAATAATCTCAAAGATCTCACTTATTAATGATCCATAACGATTCAGTAGATGAGTAATGGTTGATTTAGGTAGTCCAGTCAATTCAGCTAACTGTGCACTTTGCTGTTCTAAAGCAAAATAACCATCAGCTCCTACCACTGGAATTTTTTCGGTCACTGATTCTGCGACTATGCGGCGTAGATCATTTACCGCAAGATCAATTACATCCTTACCCATGACTCGATAGGTGGTGTATTTACCACCAGCGATACTCACGAAACCTGGAACTGGTCTATCTACAGTGTGTTCGCGTGAAAGTTTTGTGGTTGTAGAACCTGCTGAATTTGCAACCAATGGGCGCAGTCCCGCATAAACGCCGAAAATGTCATCGGCATTTATCTTGGGACTTAGTACCCGATTTGCCTGATCAATTATGTAATCAACATCTTCTTTAGTGGCTACTGGATTGGTGCGATCAGCTTTATAAGGAGTATCGGTTGTACCAACTATCCATTTATCTGCCCACGGAATAATAAAAAGAACTGAGACTGAAGTTTTCAGAATTACTCCAGCATCGGAGTTAATTGCGCTTTTTGGAAGAACTATATGCGCACCTTTGCTCATAGTGACTTTGTACCCCGGTTTAATTCCAAATTTTTCATGGAGTTCATCGCTCCATACACCTGCGCACATAACGGTTACTTTCGCACTGACCGTAATCTGCTTACCTGATTTAAGATCACGTACTTTCGCACCTACGACACGCTTACCTTCACGGACTAACTCTTCACATTGCACTCGCGTAGCAACGATTGCGCCATGACGCGCAGCAGTGCGCGCAATAGTTAGAGTATGGCGGGCATCATCTACTTGAGCATCAAAATATTTGATTGCGCCATTAACTAGATCGCTACGCAGTGAAGGCGCAATCTCGGCAATCTTCTTTTCACTTAAATGTTTATGCCAAGGAAGGGCTCGTTGAAAACCTCGAAGCACATCGTAGAGAGCAAGCCCCGCACCTACATAAGTTCGTTCGCGGTATTTTTCCTGGAGTGGATATAAAAATCCGACAGGCTTTACAAGATGAGGCGCTAATGAAGAAACCATTAATTCGCGCTCATGCAGAGCTTCTCGAACTAACTTAAAGTCATACTGTTCTAAGTAGCGAAGACCACCATGAATCAATTTGCTAGATCTACTTGAAGTACCTGCTGCTATATCTTGATTTTCAACTAGGGCAACCTTTAATCCGCGTGAAGCAGCATCAAGGGCCGCACCAACTCCTGTTACTCCGCCGCCTATGATTAAAATATCAAATTCATCTGATGCTAAAGATTTGAGGGCGGCGGAACGTTGCGCAGGATTGAACTGCGAATTAAACATCTCTCTACCACCCTAGCCTTGATAAAACTTTCGCTATAGGCTTAAGCATATGTCATATGTAGCCAGTCTTGATCAAGGAACGAGTAGTACTCGTTGCATGATCTTTGATCAATTGGGTGCGGTTGTTGCAATTGCACAGAAAGAACATCAGCAGTTCACCCCGCAATCTGGATGGGTTGAACACGATGCTGGCCAGATTTGGCAGAACACAGAAACGGTAATCAAGGAGGCAGTTGCTAAGGCAGGGATTCGAGCAGCTGACATCAAGGCTCTTGGCATAACCAATCAACGCGAAACAACCGTTGCCTGGGATGCGCAAACCGGCCAGGCCCTTCATCACGCAATTGTTTGGCAAGATACCCGTACCGCCGATTTCTTAAATGAACTCAGCCAACCAGATAAAGAACTTCTGATCGATCGAACTGGGCTGGCTATCGCGCCTTACTTTTCAGCGAGCAAAATACATTGGCTCTTAAATAACGTTGAGCCGGTTAAGCAGGCACTTGCTGCAGGGAATCTGCGGATCGGCACCATAGATTCATGGCTAACCTGGAAACTTTCGGGTGGACTTCATATAACAGATGTAACTAATGCATCTCGGACCATGCTTATGAACCTAGAGACTTTGAAGTGGGACCCGCAACTCTTGGCGATCTTTAATATCCCCATCGAAATCTTGCCTGAAATTAAATCTTCATCAGAAGTTTATGGAACCTGCCAAATCAACGGCCCGCTTGGCGCTGAGATTCCCATCGCTGGAATTCTCGGAGATCAACATGCCGCAATGGTTGGCCAGGCATGTTTTGAAAAGGGAAGTTCAAAGACCACTTACGGGACAGGTAATTTCGCACTTTTAAATACCGGTACAGAAATTGTTCGTTCTAAACATGGATTGCTAACAACGGTCTGCTTTAAATTTGGAGATCAACCGACCCAGTATGCTCTTGAGGGTTCTGTTGCCGTAACTGGTTCTGCAATTCAATGGTTGCGCGACCAACTCGGAATTATCTCCTCTGCCTCTGAAATTGAAGAGCTTGCTCTTAAGGTCAAGGATTCTGGCGGAACATACTTCGTGCCAGCTTTCTCTGGTTTATTTGCACCTTACTGGCGCAGCGATGCACGCGGTGTAATCGTTGGATTAACTCGAGCGACGACGAAGGCGCATTTAGCACGTGCAACTCTAGATGCGATTTGCTATCAAACTATGGAAATCATGGAAGCGATGATGGCAGATAGCGCAATCAAAATGACCGAGATGAAAGTCGATGGTGGAATCACTGCTAATCAACTCTGCATGCAGTTACAAGCAGATGTAATGGGTATCGAGATTGTTAAACCGTTAATCACAGAAACGACAGCTCTTGGTGCAGCATACGCCGCAGGTTTAGCAATCGGTTTCTGGCAATCTATTGATGAAGTTAAAGCGCAGTGGCGGCAAGATCGGCGATGGTTACCTGAAACTGATGATAAAACCCGAACTATTGGTGCTGCGCGATGGAAGGAAGCGGTAGAGCGAACCTTTAACTGGGTTGAATAACGCTATTGGCGCTGGTTAAGCCTTAGAGTTATCCCATTATGAGCGAGCAGAAAAAGTTAAGTGCTGGAGTTATTCGCAGCGATTTAGCGATGGCCGATGGTCGCACCATTCGTTATTACGACTCACAAGGCCAGTCTCGCTCTGCAGTAGATCAAAGGCCTAAAGAAGAGCAGCCAGGTATAGGCGAACTGAGACTTGATCCGCTTGTTAACGAATGGGTTGTGATGGCGGCGCACCGACAGGGTCGCATCTTCTTGCCGCCAAAAGAGTTGTGTCCACTCTGCCCCACTAAAGGTGAACTATTAACTGAAATTCCTGATACAAATTATGAAGTTGTTGTCTTTGATAACCGTTCACCTTCACTACGTAAACCAGAAGGCGATTGGGCAGCCCCCGATATGCTCGGGCCAGAAACAGATGCTGGAACAGCTGCTGGAAAATGCGAGGTGATCTGCTTTACCGATAACCACGGCGGATCATTTAAAGATTTATCACCACAGCGCGTGCGCGTTCTACTTGAAGCTTGGATCGACCGAGTGCGTGAGCTTTCGCAAGCGCCGTATATCCATCACATAGCTCCATTTGAAAATCGTGGCGAAGAAGTTGGTGTAACACTTTCTCACCCACATGGCCAAATTTATGCATATTCATATCTGCCCGCGCGTGTTCAAAAGATGCTTGGCGTGGCAAAGAAGTACATGGAAGAAACTGGCAAAGTTTTATTTGATGATGTGGTTGCGCGCGAGTTAGAAGATCAAGTACGGGTTATTGCTAAGAACGCTCATTGGGTAGCATTTGTGCCATATGCGGCTCGCTATCCTTTTGAAATTCACGTCGCACCACTAAAGCCAGTTGCAGACTTGGCTGAGCTTTCTGCAGAACAATCAGATGCTTTTCCCGAAATTTCTTTGGAAGTCATGCGCCGTCTAGATGGCGTATTTGGAATTGAAATGGCCTACATTGCAACCTGGCACCAAGCTCCGGTTCGTGAAGGTCGCGATCTTTTGCGGTTGCATTGGCAAATTACTAGCGTGCGCCGCGCACCTGGCAAGTTGAAGTATTTGGCAGGTAGCGAATCTGCGATGGGCGCATTCATCATGGATCTAAAACCAGAACAATCTGCAAGTCAGTTGCGAGATGTTGCGCTCTGATTTCATTGCACTCTTTGGTTCAAATCCAGAAATAGTCAGCCAGGCGCCAGGGCGCGTTAATTTAATCGGCGAACATGTCGATTATTGTGACGGATTTGTTATGCCCTTTGCCATTGAAGATCGAACATATGCGGCGGTAAGCAAGCGCGGGGATCGAAAGATTCGTATCGCATCGCTGCAGCGCCCTGGCGAAATATTAGAAAGTACCCTTGATCAACTCAATCCTGATACCAAAGGCGATTGGGAGCTTTACATACTGGGAGTCATATGGGCTTTTGGCGATCGGATTAATACTGGGCTAGATATTTTGGTCGATGGCAAAGTTGCGCTAGGTGCCGGGCTTTCTTCTTCTGCAGCGCTGGAATGTTCTATTGCAATTGCCCTTAATCAATTATTTGACGTTGGCTTATCTCTACCCGAGTTAGCGCGTTTGGCGCAGAGAGCTGAAAATGAATTTGTTGGAATGCCCTGCGGGATCATGGATCAATCTGTTTCGCTGATGGCACAGGAAGGTTGTGCACTACTGCTCGATTGTAGAGATTTATCTACCGAACAAATCCCTTTTGATTTGGCTAATTCCGGGCTTGAACTTTTGATAATAGATACCCGTGCACATCATGCACTTGTTGATGGCGGTTACGCCGAGCGCCGTGCCTCTTGTGAATCTGCCGCAACCAAATTAGGCGTTGCTGCGCTTCGTGACTGCTCTGTTACACAACTGGAAAATTCACGTCATAAATTAACTGAATTAGAATACAAGCGCGCCGAACATGTTGTAAATGATATTGAACGTGTGCATCAGTGCGTTGCTCATCTTAAGCAATCTAATTTCAAAGCCGTAGGAGAAATATTGAGTAAATCTCATGATTCACTTCGCGATCTCTTTGAAATTTCCTGTCCGGAACTTGATTTAGCGGTGGCTACTTCGATGACAAATAAATCGCTGGGTGGCCGAATGATTGGCGGCGGATTTGGCGGAAGTGCAATCGCACTATTTGCGCTAGGAGATGTAGAACCAGCCAAGCAGGCAATTGCCGCAGCTTTTAAGGCTGCAGGATTTACTGAACCAAGATTTTTTACATCAATCCCAAGCGGCGGAGCAGGGATAATCAGTAATTAAATTACGTTTATGGAGATAACTTCCACGCCGCCGATTGCACCTAAAACTTCCAATAAATCGGTTGGATCTGAACCAGGGACAGCGACGGTTACTTCGTCATAGCCGCGACCATCCTCGGATTTGAGAACAGTTAAACCTCGAATATCCGCGCCAGCTGCGCCAATCGCAGATGCCAGCAACCCCAAAGAACCAGGGCGATCTGGGAGTGAAATCTCCAAACGAAATAGCGCCATGGGTAGAAGGCTACCTCACTTGAATTAACTCGCAGTCTGCTTAAACCGCGGGCGCTGTTCCGAGCGTGATCTTATAAGTCTTAATCGTTCCGTTAGGAAGGGTCATGACTACAGTAATGATAGTTCCGGGAGCGTATGAACGAATCTTGACGATTGCAGCATCACGATTGGCGATTTTTACGCCATCAATTGAATTGATTACGGAGCCAACAACTACGCCCGCTTTTTCGGCGCCTTCACCAGGAGTTAGCTGCAAAATCTTCGCCTGGGTATCTGCAGTCACATCATCAAATACCACGCCCATCACCGGTCTGGTTGATTTACCAGTTGCGATGATCTCGTCAATAACACGCTTTGCCTCATTTATTGGAATAGAGAAACCAAGACCAATGCTTCCACCTACTCCACCTGATGTAAGAGTTGCGATTGCAGAGTTAACGCCGATTATGCGACCTTGTGCATCAACCAAGGCACCACCAGAATTTCCTGGGTTGATTGCGGCATCAGTTTGGATTGCATTTACATAAGATGTTGAATCAAGAGTGCCAGCCGTTACCGGGCGATTTAGCGCTGAAATAATTCCTTGAGTCACTGTATTTGATAGGCCGAGCGGAGAGCCGATGGCAAGTACTTCTTCACCAACGCTGATCTTTGATGAATCTCCAAGTGCGATAGGAGGCAAGTTTCCTTTTCGCACTTGTAGAACTGCGATGTCATACATACGATCGCGCCCAACAATGGTTGCGGCAATATCACTGCCATCAGCAAATTCAACCTTGATTGTTCCGCTGGTTGCAGCTGCTTCAACTACGTGGTTATTGGTGATGATGTAGCTAAGTGATGAAGTGGATCTATAGATTGAACCTGATCCGGTTCCACCACCGGATGCCGTCTTTACCGAGATTGAAACAACAGATGGAGTAACTAGCGCTGCAATGGATTTAGCGTTTATCGAATTACTGCCAATGGTTAGGGCTGTTTTATTTGCAGCGCAAGTTCCATTCTTGGCTAAAGACAAAGCCTGAGTGCGATTATCAACACACACAACAACGCTGCTGGCGGTATTAGTATTAGAAGCAGTAGCCACGGTTCCGGCGAGTAAGCCACCAACTACAAATGCAATAGCAATCTTTACGGGTGTACGTGTGATATTCATGGGGTGATTATTCCTCTTAATTCTTAACAATTTCTGTGACCTAAATGCAAAGATTATTAGACTTCGACGATCCAGGCGCCGTCTACGGCAACCTTAATCTTAGGCAGTGGCTTATTAGTGGGGCCAGAAAGAGCGTTTCCATCACTTTCTGGATCAAAAACGGCACCGTGGCAACCGCATTGCAGATTCTTGGATGCCGAGTTGTATTGAACGGTACATCCTTCGTGCGTGCAGACTGCTGAATAAGCATAGACACCAGTTTTACTCTTAAATAAAACGGCAGGTGTTCCTGACTTGGAAGTGAAGTTAAATGTTTCACCAATCGAAAGCGAGCTGTCCTCAATAATATTTTGGGGGGTGGCGCTAACTGCAGCTGTGGCTGATTTTGGAAATAGTCGTCCCAGACCAACGGCCGCCACCGTAAGTGCGGCTATCGATGAGATGCGAATGAAGCCACGGCGGTCGACTGAGATATTGCTTTTACGACGCGAGCCGTACAGGAACAAGAAGTAAGATAACCAAAAAATTGTATATACCGAATTACTTGCTAAGAAATACGGCTGAATATTCCAAGTACTTGATAGCCAAAGTGTGAGAGATATTAAGAACCCGCCAAATGCGGCCCACGTTGGCGCGATCCAAAGAAGAGTTGCAAAACCGACTGCGAATTCTGACAGCATCACCATGATTCCGACTTGAGTTGCGTGTTCGATCATTCGGTTGAGTAGAAAATCTATTGGGGAGTTTTGCGCATATGCAGAAAGTTGGGTTCCGATAAATGTTGGTGATCCAGACGTTAAAAATCCCGGATCACTTGCCTTATCCCAACCCGCATATATCCACGTTCCGCCAAGCCAGAGGCGCATAATGCGAAGCGGCCAAAGTTGATTTTTCCAGGAGGCTTTTAACTTCATAATCTCAATTTAGACCCTAAGGGGTTAAATCTCTTGCTGGCTGCCCCACCTGGCCTCGATCCAGGGACATCCGAATTAACAGTTCGGCGCTCTACCAACTGAGCTATGGGGCAATGATTTATAACTTGTCGTGCAGGCGCACACTCTAGCGCACGAGGCGCAATGGGTCTAAATCGAGCGAAGCGCTAGGTCGTGCAGTCCGCGACGAGTGGTCTCAAGGGCCACCAGACTGGCGAAGGCTTGGTTGTACTCCTGCTCATTTTCTACAGGATTTAACCGTTGCAGCGAAGATTTGAGTTCAGCGATCGCTCGCGAGATCCCGACTTCCCGCAATCGAGCAACGATGCTTTCTACGTAGTGGCCAGTAACTTCGCCATCGGCGCGAATTGGCTCGACATTTAATTCAGTAAATAGCGAACGCATCTTCTCATCCGATATCTGGTCAATCTCTATCGAACTTTTCTCTTCCGCTTCCGCGATTATTTTTGCAAGTTGAATATATGCCGGATGAGTAAATGCACCGTCTTCAATTTCGCGCCAGTTAGGGATAAGAGTTGGCATCTGCAGTCGTGCCTTCAAAACTTCGCGTTCTAATATCAATCTTGGCTCTTGGGGATTAGGGCGCCATTGCACTTGTAGTGTCTCTTCTTCATTTGATCCTTGCGCACTCTGCTGTGGTTGGCGTTTAACACCTTGTGCCACCGCAGATGAAACAGTTTCAACTTCTACGCCTAACCAACCTGCAAGTAGGCGTGTGTACTCAGGACGCAGAGATTTGTCGCGAATCTGTGCCACCAGTGGTGCAGTTGCATTGAGAGCGTTAACGCGACCTTCAGCGGTATCTAATTTGTGGAGCGCAAGTTCGGTGCGGATCGCAAATTCAAATAGCGGAACGCGCTTGGCGATCAAATCGCGCAAGGCTAGATCGCCTTTCTGCTGACGAAGATCGCAAGGGTCGAGTCCATTCGGTTCCACAGCCACAAATGTCTGAGTAACAAACTTTTGATCTTCAGTAAAGGCACGCATCGCAGCCTTCTGCCCAGCCGCATCGCCATCAAAAGTGAAGATTACTTCGCCGCGGAAGGCATCATCATCCATAAGCAAACGACGGATGATGCGGATGTGATCGGCGCCGAATGCAGTTCCACAAGTGGCAACTGCGGTGGTGATTCCGGCTAGCTGAGCTGCCATTACATCTGTATAGCCCTCAACGATTACTACTTGGCGCTTTTTGGCGATCTCTTTCTTCGCCATATCTAGCCCATAAAGAACTTGGCTCTTCTTATAAATCGGAGTTTCAGAAGTATTTAAATACTTTGGACCTTGATCTTCTTCATCGCTAGCTAACTTTCGTGCGCCAAATCCAACTACATCACCAGAGATATCTTTAATTGGCCAAGTTAAGCGATTGCGGAATTTATCGATCGGTCCGCGCTGTCCCATCTTGGAAAGCCCAGCAGTTTCAAGTTCATCGATAGTAAATCCTTGCTCGCGCAAGAACTTTGTTAAACCGTCCCACTCATCCGGGGCAAAACCAACTCCAAAAGTTTCGCAAGCGCCCTTATCGAACCCGCGCTTAGTCATTAACTCGCGGGCATGAGCAGCAAGCGGTGAAGTATTTAACTGCTCTTGATAAAACTTTGCGGCAAGTGCATTTGCAGCTATCAGCCGTGAGCGATTTCCCGCAGGAGCTGGTGTGAAATTTCCTTGCTCATAGCGAAGCTGATATCCCAGCCTGTCGGCTAACCGTTCAATAGTTTCGGTGAAACTCAAATGATCAATCTTCATTAAGAATGCAATTACATCGCCACTGGCCTGGCAGCCAAAGCAGTGAAAGAAACCTTTGCTTGGCGTTACGTGAAAAGAAGGAGATTTTTCATCATGGAAAGGACAGAGGCCCTTTTTTTGTCCCCCACCTGCAGATTTAAGCTGTACATAATCTGCAATTACTTCATCAATAGGTGAGCGTTCGCGGACGTGTGCTACATCCTCTTCTTTAATCCGGCCGCTCATAACTGCATGTTATCTCTCTCGCCCTTTATTACAGAGCGCTCAAGCGGGCATGTAGGGCGTAGGCGCCGGGATCGGTCAGACTGGCAACTTGGTCGATAATGATGCGCATTCGCGATGTCTCATCGCCAGAGCGCTCCCAATCCTTTATGAAGATCGAATCAAGTGCGGTTGCAGCATGTTTATGCAACATTTCAACTAACTCTTTAATCACGATCTGCTGCTTGGCATAACGCTCTTGCGAAATGGCCGCATTAATTAAGTAATGCCCAGCAACTGCCTTTAAGAAATCTACTTCAACTTCCTGCTCACGTGGAATAACGAGGTCAGCTTCGTATCGACTTAGAGGGCCGTTTCCGTGGACTTTTCGGGTTTCTAGTTCTGCGGCAAGAACGAAGCGACCAATCAACTGTGAAGTCGAATCCTTCAATCGCGCAAGTGAACGGTGGCTACCATCGTAATAACGCGGCCAGCACGAGAGTTGCTGTAATCGTTCAAGTGCTGCAGCAGCTTCTTCCTTAGTTGCAGTTGATCCATAACTGTCGCGCATCTCTTTATGTAAAATATCTAAATCGCGTTCAAAGTTATCTACCTTTACTTGTCCCACAAAGATGGCATCTTCTAAATCGTGAACCGAATACGCGCAATCATCGGACCAATCCATAATCTGGGCTTCGATACATTTGCGATCGGAGGGAGCACCTTGGCGCATCCAGTTAAATATCTCTACATCATCATCGTAAACACCGAACTTGCGCGCATTAACTGCGCGTGGCCATGGATATTTAGTTGCTGCATCAAGTGATGCACGGGTTAAATTCAAACCAACTGATGCGCCATCTTCATTGACAGTTTTCGCCTCGATGCGAGTTAATAAACGAAAACTCTGGGCATTTCCTTCAAAGCCCCCAAAATCTTTTGCCACCTCTGCCAAAGCTTCTTCGCCATTGTGGCCGAAAGGTGGATGGCCTAAATCATGCGATAGACAAGCAGTTTCAAGGAGATCTGGATCTGCGCCAAGTGATTCACCGAGTTCGCGACCAATCTGCGCACATTCGAGCGAATGAGATAAACGAGTGCGTTGAAAATCATTTTCCCAAGGAACTGCTACTTGGGTCTTTGCCGCTAAGCGACGAAGCGCAGCTGAATGAATTACTCGTGCACGATCTCGCATGAATTCGGTGCGTCCTGCGCGCTTGGCAGGTTCGAAGAGAAAGCGTTCTTGATCTTTGGCTGAGTAATTCTTGGCCTCGCTGCTCATAGACCTACCCTAAATGATCGCTGATATGGATGCCGCGTCTACCTAAGGTCACATACGAGAGATAGGCCCCGGTTTCCCGCACCAAATAGCGCTTTCCTGAATTGGTTAGAGAGTTTGGTCCGGTCTTTACTGGCGAGCAGGTTGCAACCACGCCAAGATCGTTGGCCATAGTCATCGCGCGGCGGCAGTGATAAGGATCAGTCACGATGATTACATCTTTCCAATCTTTGACTTTCATAAACTTTACATAGTTCTCTGTAGATACCCAAGTATCGCGACCAACTTCTAGCGAAGTGATATTGCGTGACTTGATGCCATTTTGAGATAACCAATATTTTCCTGATGCTGCTTCAGTTGTGCGATCACCTGGCGCACCTGCGCCAACAGTAATAATGTGTGGTGCAAGACCAAGATCAAAGATTCGTTTTGCTTCACTTAACCGAGCTTCTAAAACTTCGCCAGGTCGGCCATCTAATTGCGCGGCGCCTAAGACAACAATCACATCACCATTTCTAGTCAAAGGATTATGAGCCGCTTGCCAGGTAATACCCAGCGCATAAAGTGGAACTGCAACAATAATTAAAAGTATCGCAGCGATGATACGACGGAATATTTTAAAGAAGATCATCCGCCTGAGAACGCATCTTCTAACTCAACGGCAACATCTTCATCTGGATCAAGTAACCAGCCATCAGGCAGGGTTGGAGGACGACCATGGCTTACGCGACCGCGGGGTTTTTCAGCGACTTCAACCGGGTATGGCTGATCAGTTAGCTGATCTAGCAAAGCGCGAAGTTCGGCGAGCGATGAGTGCATTCCGAATTGGCGGCGTAGCTCGCTGGGAACTCTAAAGCCCTTTAAATACCAAGCCATATGTTTACGCAGATCACGACAACCGCGATCTTCTGATTCAAAGTAATCCACGATTAATTCGGCGTGACGGAACATAACTTCGCGAACTTCAAATAGCGAAGGAAGTACTCGCTGATCGCCACCCTTAAATGCTTCAACTAGATCAGCAAATAACCATGGGCGCCCGAGACATCCACGACCAACTACAACGC